>NZ_JACYTW010000012.1:0-79951 GCF_014841395.1 Plantibacter sp. CFBP 13570
GGCGGGCGCGGGACTCAGTGCGAGGGGTCGGCCGGCTTGCTGCGCGTCCGGCGGACCCGCGACGGACGCTCGACGCGCGCCCGGATGTCCGGTGGAACGAGGTCGAGCAGCTGATCGCGACGCAACGGGAGGTCGAGCAGGCTGAGTTTCATCCGGCCCTTGCGCGAGTGCCGGCTCGGGTCGAGTCGCACGACGTTGGCTGCGTCGCGCACGAGCCGGACGGTCACGACCGCGCCGCTCGCGACATCGGCGAGGACCTGGCCGTCGATCTCGACGGCGGCCTGCTTGGTCGCCGTCCCGATCGAGAACTGCAGACGCTCCGCCGGCCCGAGGATGAACGAGCGGTCGATGCCCGACATCGGGGCGACCGGCGTCACGACGGTGGCGGCGACGGCGGGGGAGAGCACCGGCCCGCCTGCCGCGTAGTTGTAGGCCGTCGATCCGGTCGGGGTGGCGATCACGATCGCATCGGCTTTGAAGTACCCGTAGGCGGTGCCGTCCACGGCGAGGTCGGCCATGACCACGCCGGTTCCCGGGCGCCGGGCGATGGAGACGTCGTTGAAGGCGAGGAGATGGGCGACCTGCTCGCCGGTGGTGATCGTCACCTCGAGGCCGTGGTGCGGTTCGAGGGAGAACTCGTTGTCGCTGACCCGTTGGAGCGCCTCCGCGAGTGCGGCCGGCTCGACCTCGACGAGGAAGCCGACGTTGCCGTAGTTGACGCCGAGCACCGGTGCGGATCGGCCGGCGAGCAGCCGCATCGCCCCGAGCATCGTGCCGTCGCCGCCCATGGCCACGGCGACGTCGACCGACGACGCGAAGGCGTCCTCGTCGAGGAGTTCGACATCGTCGCCGAGCCGGTTGGCCTCCGCGCGGAGTCCGACGAGGCGCGCTCCGTGTTCGAGCTGCCATGAACGGAGGATGCGGACGGAGTCGTCGATGTTCTTCGTGGGATGCGTGATGAGGCCGATCGTCATCGACGGCCCGGTGGGGTGCTTCGTGCGAGTGGTGGTCACCCGTCGAGCATAGGCCGATCGCCTGACAGCGCGACTGGGACCCGTACGCCCACCAGGCAGCAGCGTGCCTCGCGGCCGACGCGCGCCGGGCCGCGTTTGGGATACTGGAGGGAGCCGGTCCGCCGTGATCCTCGCGGGGCGCTGAGCGTGGAGGAACGACATGAGCGATGTGACCGAGCACCCTGGCCCACCACGGCGGGCGGGGCGGCTGAAGCCGATCCTCATCGGAATCCTCTGCGCGGTGCTCGTCGTGGTCCTCGGGTTCGTCGTCTGGACCCAGATCGTCATGCAGGGCACTCGTCCCGCCGCACTCGCGGTGTGGGAGGACCCGGCGGTCTCCGTCACCGACGTCGGCGACGCCGTGGTCCTCGCCCCGACCGCGGATGCCGAGCGTCCGGCCTCCGGTACCGGTCTCGTCTTCATCCCCGGGGCGAAGGTCGACCCGTACGCCTACCTGTACAAGCTGTCCGGCGTCGTCGAGGAGGCCGGCGTGACCGTGGTCATCACGAAGCCGACGCTGAACCTGGCGTTCTTCGACCAACGGCCGCTGGAGGCGTTCACCGCAGCCGCCCCGGACGTCGACACCTGGTTCGTCGGCGGCCATTCACTCGGTGGGGTGCGCGCCTGCCAGCTCGCGGAGGATCGCGCGGTGACGGGCCTCGTCCTGTTCGGGAGTTACTGCGCGAACGACCTCTCGGGCTCGGCCCTCGAGGTGCTGAGCCTTGCGGGGAGCGACGACGGACTGAGTACCCCGGAGAAGGTCGCCGACGCGCGCGTCCGGCTGCCCGCCGACGCGACGATGATCGAGATCGACGGGGCGAACCACGCGAGCTTCGGTGACTACGGGGTGCAGCCCGGTGATGGGTCGGCGACGATCTCCACCGATGAGGCCCGCTCCGAGATCACGCGGGATCTGGTCGAGCTGCTCGGCTGAGGGTAGGCGTGGGCTTCAGCGGTCCGCAGGGACCCTGACGATCAGCCCTTCGGGACCGGCGGCCCGACGACGAGCAGGGCCGTGAAGACGGCGACGACCACGAGGCCGCCGACGACCACGAGCAGGATCGGGTGTCGGACGAGCCAGCGCGTCAGGCGGTCGAGCACGCGCTGGTCGCGCGGGTCGGCGCCCGCCTCGCGGCGCCACGCCCCGTCGAGTCGGCCGGTGCGGTCCGCCCAGAGGTCGAAGGGGATGGTCGCGTACGGGACGACGGCGCTCACGAGGCCCACGAGGATCGTGCCGATGGGCCAGCGCTGGTTGATCCCGATGAGCAGGACCGTCGCGCCGTACACGAGGAACACGAAGCCGTGCAGCGCGCCACCGATGCTCACGCCGAGGTCGGTCGTCTTCGTGACGTACTTGAGGATCATCCCGATGATGAGCAGGGTCCAGGTGATCGCCTCGGCGATCGCGATCAGGCGGAAGAGGCGGCGCGGCGACACAGGGGCTCCAAGGCTCGGGGTGCAGGTCTTCCAGCTTGCCAGGGACGGCTGAGAAGGCGCTCCCAGCCGGCGTCCGGTTCTGCCACCCTGGGTGGATCGGGAATACCCGTCGGAGTGACGGGGTTCACCGATATGTATGCAAACACATACAATCGCCGTGACAGCTCGCGGCGAGCCACACGACGTTGGAGAACCCCATGACCACACCCCTCGAGTTCGGCATCGACACCTTCGGTGACGTCACGGTCGACGCCGACGGCGCGCCACTGTCCCAGGCGCAGGTCCTGCGCAACGTCATGGAGCAGGGCGTCTACGCCGAGGCGGTCGGCCTCGACTTCATCGGCGTGGGGGAGCACCACCGTGAGGACTTCGCGGTCTCGTCACCCGAGGTCGTGCTGGCGGCGATCGCGGCCCGCACCGAGCGCATCCATCTCGGATCCGCGGTCACGGTGCTGAGCTCCGACGACCCGGTGCGGGTCTACCAGCGCTTCGCGACGCTCGACGGCATCTCCGGAGGGCGGGCCGAGGCCATCCTGGGCCGCGGATCCTTCACCGAGTCCTTCCCGCTCTTCGGGTACGAGCTGTCGCAGTACGAGGAGCTCTTCGAGGAGAAGCTCGAGCTGTTCGTCGCCCTCCTCGAGCAGGAACCGGTCACCTGGTCGGGCAAGACGCGCGCGCCGCTCCGGGAGCAGTCGGTCTACCCCCGGGTGGAGCACGGGAAGCTGAAGACGTGGGTCGGTGTCGGCGGAAGCCCCGAGTCGGTCGTGCGGACCGCTCGGTACGGCCTGCCGATGATGCTGGCCGTGATCGGCGGTGGGCCGCTGCGGTTCGCCCCCTTCGTCGACCTCTACCACCGCGCACTCGCGCAGTTCCAGCTGCCGACCCAGCCCGTCGGCATGCACTCGCCTGCCCACATCGCCGAGACCGATGAGCTCGCGCAGGAGCAGCTCTGGCCGCACTACCGGGCGATGATGGACCGGATCGGCCGCGAGCGGGGCTGGAGCCCGATGACGCGTGGGCACTTCGAGCAGGAGGCCGGCCCGGAGGGTGCCCTGTTCGTCGGTTCGCCCGAGACGGTCGCGCGGAAGGTCGCGACCGCGGTCGACGGCTTGGGGCTGTCCCGCGTGGATCTCAAGATCAGCAACGGTTCGCTGTCGCACGAGCACCTCATGGACAGCATCGGACTGTACGGCTCCGCGGTCGTCCCGCGCGTCCGCGAACTGCTGACCGAGACCTCGACCGCCTGATCCGGTTCAGCGGATCGCCGGCGAGCGGTAGGGCATCGTCAGCGTCAGGACGGTGCCGCCGGTCTCGTCGTCGGCTGCCGGGCCGACCCTGAGGGACCCGCCGAAGGCGCCGGCCCGTCGATCCAGCTGCAGCAGGCCGCCGGACGGTTCGGCGTCCTCGCGGAGACCGGAGCCGTTGTCGACGACGCGCAGCTCGACGGCGCCCGCAATCGTCCCTCGCCGCTCGGTGGCGGGCGACGAGACCCGGAGGTCCACGACGAGTCGATCGGCCGCCCCATGGGTCAGCGCGTTCGTCACGCCCTCCTCGAGCGTGCGGACGACGACCGCGCGCTCCGCGGTCGTGAAGACGTTGTCGATCGGGTCGTCGAGGAGCCGGAAGTCCGGCGAGACGTCGAGACTGGTGGTGATCGACGGGGGGAGCCGTTGCAGGATCGCCCGGATGCTCGGGGCGATCCCGACCTCGAGCAGCGGCGGCGACAGGAGCCGGCTGAGTTCCCGCACGTCGCGCTCGCGCACGGTGCGGAGTTCCTCGCCGAGCGATCGCAGGGCCCTGGCCGCCTCCGATGCGACGTCCTGGCCGCCCTGCTCGAGTGCCGTGGTGACGGAGGCGAGCTGGGCGCTGATGAGGACGAGGTGCTGCTGCAGGGTGCCGTGCAGGCCTTCCGCGACCTCCCGCTTCACCCGCAGCTCCTCGCCCTGCAGGGACTGGAGGGCGAGGTCGGCCCGGTGCCGCTGATCGGCGTGTGCGCGCTCCTCCTCGCGGGCGCGTCGCCGGGCGGCACTGAGGCTGAACCCGAACGTCGCGCAGACCGCCAGGGCGAGCGTCGTCGTCCCGGCTTCGACGAGGACCGTCTGCAGGCTCGGATCGCGGTACACGCCCAGCAGGAGCTGGAGTCCGCTTCGCAGCAGCCCCGTCAGCATCGCCACGAGGAGGACACCCGCGAGCACCTTGGGGCGCCACCATTCGTGGAGCGACGGCCCCCACCTCGACCACAGCAGGAGTGCGAGCACGAGGATCGCCGCGCTCAACGAGACGAGGTTCGCGGTGACCCGTTCGGCGAGCATGCCACGCGTCCCGCCCGGGGCGACCCAAGTGTAGATGTAGACGCTCTGGAAGGACACCGCGAGCCCGAAGACCGCGGCCATGGCGCCACTTGCCGTGATGAACGCCCGGCTGTCGCTCCAGCGCTCAGCGCGAGCGGTCCGGGCCTCCTGGGTCATGGCTCCATTCTGACCTGCCGTGCCCGCCACCGCCGACATCGACGTGCGGTCGCTCGGGAGCTTCCCCCTCGGTCGTTCCCCGGTCGATCCGGGATACTCGGAACATGCACCACCAGTCGCACTCCGATATCTCGCCCGCCGCGCTGTCCACGGTCGGTGACGCGACGACGGACGCCGCGACCACCAGGCCGCTGCGTGTCGGCGTGATCGAGGATCAACCGCTGCTCGGCGGCATGCTCGCCGAGCTGCTCGACGGGGCGCCAGGCGTGGAGTTCGTCGGGCGTGCCGGTACGGTCGCCGAGGCCCGCAGGCTGTTCCTCCCGGGAACGGTGGACGTGCTGACCATGGACATCGAGCTCCCCGACGGCAACGGGGTGAGCCTCGGCGTCTCCCTCCGCCGGGCGCAACCCGGCCTCGGTGTCGTCCTGCTGTCCGCCTACGACCTCATGGACATGCTGCTCGAGATGCCGGCCGACGTCCGCGACGGGTGGAGCTACCTGTCGAAGACCTCGTCACTCACGCGCGAGATCCTGCTCGAGGCCATCCGGGTCTCCGCTCGTGGCGAGACGATGCTCGATCCCGAACTCATCGACCGGACCCGGCCCAGAGCTGGGTCGAGTCTCGAGTCGCTCACCGATCGGCAGTACGCCGTGCTGCAGCTGCTCGCGACCGGTCGTTCGAACACGGGGATCGCGACCAGGCTCGGGATCGCGGAGAAGTCCGTCCAGAACCACCTCACGGCGATCTACGCGGCGCTCGGGATCGAGCACGACACCTCGAGCAACCCGCGGGTCTCGGCCGTCCTCGCCCTCCTCGCCGAATCCGGCCGCTTGTCCTGACAGGACGTCCGCGGTCGATGCGCGGGCTCAGCGTCCGCGGTCCGGCGCTTCGAGGTCGTCCACCGTCCGATCGGGGCGCCATCCGCGCCAGACCGGATGCCTGAACCGCCCGTCCGGTGTCCACTCGCTGAAGCGGACCTCCCCGATGAGGACCGGTTCCACCCAGTTGGCGTCGGCCGCATCGGCCGGTGGGACACCCACGAGTGTCGTCGACGCCCGACCCAGCCGTTCGAAGCGGAGCGCGGTCGCCGCCAACTCCCGGTCGCTGAAACCGCTTCCGACCCGACCCGCGTAGTGCAGCAGTCCGTCCGAGCCCGGCACCCCGAGCAGGAGTGACCCGATCCCACCCGAGCGCCCGCCCCGACCGGGACGCCAGCCGGCCACGACGACCTCCTCCATGCGTTCGTGCTTGAACTTGACCCAGGTGCTGCTGCGTCGACCCGGCCGGTAGCGGCCGTCGAGCTCCTTCGCCATCACTCCCTCCAACCGCAACCCGCGACTCACCTCGAGCGCATCGTCGAGCGAGCCGTCGATCGTCGGTGGCACCTGGACGACGGTCCCGGATTCGATCGTCCGCTCGAGCAGCTCGCGACGCTCCCGGTACGGCAGCTCCGTCCGATCCGTGTCGTCCAGCGCGAGCAGGTCGAACAGCAGCAGCCGGACCGGCGTCCGACGGCGCTCCCGTTCGACGTCCCGCTCCGCGGTGAGCTGCATCCGACGCTGCAGCAGCGAGAAGTCGGGACGGCCGTCAGGTCCCGACGCCACGATCTCGCCGTCGAGGACGACCGCACGGCCGGCGAGCGACGCCGCGAGCTCCTCGACCACCTCCGGGTACGCCGCCGTGAGGTCCTTGCCGTTCCGGCTCGACAACCGCACCCGCCCCGTCGAGCCGTCGACGCTCGCGATCGCACGGATGCCGTCCCACTTCATCTCGAACGCCCAGGAACCGTCGTCGACCAGCTCGCCGGGTACCGCGACACTCGCGAGCATGGGGGTGGGGATCCCACGAGGCCGTGCGACCGGTGGAGCCGGCGGGTCACCCGGGGCCCGCATCCGGTGGATGAGCCACGACGGCGCCTCCCGTCCCGTCCCGCCCGCGGTCCGGATGAGTGCGAACCGCATCGGCCCGCCGAGCGCGCCTCCCGCCCGGCCGTGCAGGGTCCCGATGACCTCGTCGTCGCGCCACTTCTCCAGCTCGTAGGTGCCCGCGTCCCAGATGGTCACCTCACCGGCCCCGTACTGCCCGGCGGGGATCGTGCCCTCGAAACTGCCGTACTCGATGGGGTGGTCCTCCGTGCGCACCGCCAGGTGGTTGCTGCTCGGATCCGTCGGCACCCCCTTCGGCAGGGCCCACGACACCAGCACGCCGTCGTGCTCGAGTCGGAAGTCATGGTGGAGTTTCCGGGCCTCGTGTCGCTGGATCACGAACGAGGGCGGTGCCCCGGCAGCGGCAGGCGCCGGCGGTCCGTCCGGGACGGGCTCGGGCGTCCGCTCCGCATCCCGCTTCCGCCGGTACTCCACCAGCCGGTCCTCGTGCTCCGACGGGCGGATCGTGATCGACGGACGCGGGTCGCCGAGCACCCGCAACGGGTCCTCACCGTCCGCCAGACGCTCGAGCACCGCAGGGAACTCCAGCTGCGCCAGCCCCGGATCGTCGAGCTCCTCCCACCGGCGGGGAGCCGCCACCGTCGGCCGCGACCGACCCCGCAACGAGAACGGCGCGATCGTCGTCTTCGACCCGTTGTTCTGACTCCAGTCGACGAAGACCTTCCCCGTCCGTCGCTGCTTCGACATCTCGCTCACCACGAGGCCCGGCTCGTCCGCGGCCAGCGCCCGCGCGAGCTCATGCGCCACGAGCGACACCTCCTCGGAACTCTGCCGACCGTCCAACGCCGCGTACAGGTGGATCCCCTTGCTCCCACTCGTGAGCGGAACCGGATCCAACCCCATGTCCACCAACACCGCCCGCGCCAGGCCCGCGACCCCCGCGCACTCGGAGAGGGACACCCCCTCACCCGGATCGAGGTCGAGGACGAGACGGTCGGGCGGACGGCGCTCGCCGGATCGGTCGAACCGCCACTGCGGCACGTGCAGCTCGAGCGCACCCAGCTGCGCCAGCCACGTGAGTGTCGCGAGATCGTCGACGATCGGGTACTCGTTCGTGTGATCGCTGTGCTCGATAGGGAGCCGCTGGACCCAGTCGGGAGCCGAGGAGCCCAGGTCCTTCTGGAAGAACCCCGACTCCGGCGACGCAGCCGTCCCGACGCCGTGCACCCAGCGTTTCCTGGTCACCGGCCGATCGGCCAGGTGCGGGAGGAGGTGTTCGGCGACCGCGGCGTAGTAGGCGAGGACCTCGGCCTTCGTCGTGCCGGTCTCGGGGTACAGCACCTTGTCGAGATGGGTGAGCTGGATCCGGCGTCCGTCGACGTCGACCCACTGCGTCTGCGCGCCGCCACCGCTCGTCCTCGCCATGGCGATCAGCCTGCCGCCCACGGGCGTCAAGGGCTAGCCCTTGACGATGTTCCGGGTGTCTACTGGTCACCACGACAGCGCGGGCGGATCCGCCGGCGGACGGGAGCGGTCATGCGCGCGATCTGGAAGGGTGCGGTCACCTTCGGCCTGGTGAACGTCCCGGTGAAGGTGTACAGCGCCACGGAGGACCACGACCTCTCGTTGCACCAGGTCCACGACGCCGACGGCGGGCGCATCCGGTATCAGCGCAAGTGTGAGGTCTGCGGCAAGGTCGTCACCTACGACCACATCGACAAGGCGTACCAGGACGGCGAGCAGACGGTGGTCCTCACCGCCGACGACCTGGCATCGCTCCCCGAGGAACGCAGCCGCGAGATCGAGGTCGTCGAGTTCGTGCCGAGCGACGACCTCGACCCGATCATGTTCGACCGCAGCTACTTCCTCGAACCGGACTCCTCCTCGTCCAAGGCCTACGTCCTCCTCCGGCGGACGCTCGAGGAGACCGACCGCACGGCCATCGTGCGGTTCGCCCTCCGCCAGAAGACGCGTCTCGGCGCCCTCCGGGTGCGCGAGGACGTCATCCTCCTGCAGACACTGCTCTGGGAGGACGAGGTCCGCGAGGTGCGGTTCCCGGCCCTCGAGGAACGCGTCCGCATCTCCGCCAAGGAACTCGAGATGTCGGAGGCGCTCGTCGAGTCCTTCTCGTCCCGCTTCCGCCCGGACGCGTTCGTCGACGAATACCAGGCACAGCTCCGGAAGCTCATCGACGCGAAACTCGAGCAGGGCGACGCACTCGACACCGCCGCCACCTTCGGCGAGCAGCCCGAACCCGACGACGACACGGGCGCCGAGCCGATCGACCTCATGGAGGTGCTGCAACGCAGCATCGAACGGCAGCGCGGCACGACCGGCGCGAAGACGGCGAGTGGAGCGAAACGGTCCGGCACCGCCAAGCCCGCCGCGACGAGCAGCTCGGCGAAGACCGGTACCGCGAAGACGGGCACCGCCAAGACGAGTAGCGCGAAGACCGCTACCGCCAAGACCGCGGCGTCGAAGCCGTCGACCGCGACGAAACGCAAGAAGAGCGCCTGAGCGACGACGCCCGGGCTGAGAGGGAGCACGACATGATGGAGCACCGCATCACCCCGTTCCTCTGGTACGACTCGCAAGCCGAGGAGGCGGCGACCTTCTACGTGTCACTGTTCCCCGACTCCCGGATCACCTCGGTGAGCCGCTACCCGGAGGGCGGACCCATGCCGGCGGGCCAGGCGATGGTCGTCGAGTTCGAGCTCGAAGGACTGCCCGTCAGCGCGATGAACGCCGGGCCCATCTTCTCGTTCACCGAGGCGTTCTCCTTCTCCGTCAGAGCCGACACCCAGGACGAGATCGACCGGCTCTGGGACGCCCTGATCGCCGACGGCGGTGCCCCGAGCCAATGCGGCTGGCTCAAGGACCGCTGGGGACTGTCCTGGCAGATCGTGCCCGGCATCCTCGCCGAACTGCAGAACGACCCCGACCGGGAACGCGCGGCGCGAGCCATGCAATGCATGATGGGGCAGACCAAGTTCGTCATCGCCGAACTCGTCGCCGCTGCGGACGGTCGGTAGCGGCTCCTCCACAACCGACCAACCGACGGCACACCGCCCCTCCGAGACGCCGGCGCAGTCCACCGTCAGCAGCTCCTGACAGACTTGCCGCATGTCCCACCCCAGCGCGCCCACCCCCGCCCACCCCGAACCGACCCCCACCGGATCGGTCGCCGAGGCGACGGCGGCGCTCGCCGCACTCACGGGCGTTCCGGGGGCCACGTTCCACGACGGTCAACTCGAGGCGATCCTCGCGCTCGTCGACGAACATCGTCGTGCGCTCGTCGTCCAGCGCACCGGTTGGGGCAAGTCCGCCGTCTACTTCATCGCGACCGCCCTTCTGCGCCGACGGGGCGCCGGGCCGACGCTGTTGGTCTCGCCGTTGCTCGCGCTCATGCGCGACCAGGTGGCGGCCGCCGAGCGCGCCGGCGTGCGCGCGGTGGCGATCAACTCGGCGAACGCGCACGAATGGGACGACGTCCGGGCGCGCCTGGAGGCCGACGAGGTCGACGTCCTACTCGTGTCACCCGAGCGGCTCAACAATCCACGCTTCCGCGATGAACAGCTCCCGACCCTCGTGGCCCGGACGGGCATGCTGGTGGTGGACGAGGCGCACTGCATCTCCGACTGGGGACACGACTTCCGACCCGACTACCGGCGGCTCGCCGAACTGATCGGACGCCTCCCGGCCGAGGTCCCGGTCCTGGCGACCACCGCGACGGCCAACGCACGCGTCGTCCGCGACATCGCCGAGCAGCTCACCGCACCCGGCGCCGCAGGCTCCCACGGAGCCGAGGTGCTCACCATCCGTGGCTCGCTCGCGAGGGCGTCCCTCCGGCTCGGCGTGCTCCGGCTGCCGGAGTCACGGGACCGCCTCACCTGGCTGCTCAGCCACCTCGGCGGGCTCACCGGGTCCGGCATCATCTACACGCTCACGGTGTCCGCCGCAGAGGACACCGCGCGGCTGCTGCGCGAGGCCGGTCACGAGGTCCGGGCCTATACGGGCCGGACCGATCCCGACGAACGCGAAGAGTCCGAGCGGCTCCTCAAGGAGAACCGCCTGAAGGCGCTGGTCGCGACGAGCGCGCTCGGCATGGGGTTCGACAAACCGGACCTCGGGTTCGTCGTACATCTCGGCGCTCCGTCCTCGCCGGTCGCGTACTACCAGCAGGTCGGTCGCGCCGGCCGCGCCACCGAGCACGCAGACGTCCTGCTCCTGCCCGGAGCGGAGGACGAGGAGATCTGGCAGTACTTCGCGACCGCGTCGATGCCGGACGAAGCGCGGGCCACCGCGGTCCTCGACGCACTCGACAGCCAGCCGCGGTCCACGCCCGCGCTCGAGGCGCTCGTCAACCTGCGCCGCACACCCCTCGAACTGCTCCTCAAGGTGCTCGACGTCGACGGCGCGGTCCAGCGGGTGGCCGGGGGATGGGTGTCGACCGGCCAGCCGTGGGTCTACGACCGGGAGCGGTACCGGCGGATCGCCGAGGCCAGGGTGGCGGAGCAACAGGCGATGCTGGCCTACGAGCGCGGCGACGAGTGCCGGATGCTCGTGCTGCAACGTGAGCTCGACGACGCGAGCGCGGTGCCCTGTGGCCGATGCGACCGGTGCGCCGGGCCGTGGTTCCCCACCGAACTCGACAGCGCCGCGGCCGTCTCCGCTTCGGAGGCACTCGGTCGGGTCGGCGTCGAGCTCGAACCGCGGGCGCAGTGGCCCACGGGAGCCGACCGCCTCGGCGTCACCGCGGACGGCGCAGCGGTGAAGGGGCGCATCGCGCTCGACGACCGCCTCGAACCCGGGCGCGCGCTCGCTCGGCTCACCGACCTCGGCTGGGGCGGTGTCCTCCGTGAACTCTTCGCCGCGGGCGCACCCGATGCTCCCGCCTCCCGTGCCGTCATCGACGCGAGCGTCCGCGTCCTGGCGGATTGGCCGTGGGCGCAACGACCGGCCGCCGTGGTCAGTGTGCCGTCACGGTCGCGTCCGCAGCTCGTCGACTCCGTGGCGAGGGGCATCGCGTCGCTCGGGCGACTGCCCTACCTCGCGGAGCTCGACCTCGTCGGCGACGGCCCGCGCGGTGGTCCGGGCGGCAACAGCGCCTACCGCCTGGCCGGCGTCTGGGACGCCTTCACCGTCGGATCCGAACTCCGGGCGCAGCTCGCAGCGTTGGAGGGCGCACCGGTCCTGCTCGTCGACGACCGCGCCGACAGTCGGTGGACGCTCACCGTCGCCGGTCGCGCGCTCCGCCGCGCCGGTTCCGGCCCGGTCCTCCCGTTCGCGCTCGGGATCGTCGGCTGATCGCCCGTCAGCCCTCGTGGAGGCTGGAGCGGGTGTCCTTGGCGAGGTGCCGCGGCAGCAGGATCGTGCAGACGAGTCCGACGACGGCTGCTGCAGCGCAGATCGCGAAGCTCAGGCGGAAGGCGTCCGCACTGGGTGTCGTGACAGCGCCGTCGGTGACGACCTGTGAGGCCAGGATGGCGCCGATCACCGCACTCGCGATCGTGGAACCGAGCGTCCGCATGACGGAGTTGAGTCCGTTGGAGGCCGCCGTCTCGCTGGGTGGGACGGCACCCATGA
This sequence comes from Plantibacter sp. CFBP 13570, assembly GCF_014841395.1. Classification (NCBI taxonomy): domain Bacteria; kingdom Bacillati; phylum Actinomycetota; class Actinomycetes; order Micrococcales; family Microbacteriaceae; genus Plantibacter; species Plantibacter sp. CFBP 13570. Next base: position 12,391 of record NZ_JACYTW010000012.1, read on the forward strand.
TGAGCGTCGGCATGGCGGCGTAGGCGAACCCCACCCCGAAGCCGACCGCGGTGGCTGTGAGCACGGTGTGCCAGACCTCGGTCATGAGTCCGATCGCGATCGCGTAGCCGACCGCGATGATCGCGATGCCGATGAGCAGGCTCAACCGGGCGCCCTTGGCCGCGGTCAGTCGAGCGGCGACCGGCGACATCGCCCACATGATGAGACCGCTGGGCATGAGGCAGAGGCTCGCGATGAGCATGTTCTGCCCGAGACCGACTCCGGTGCCGACCGGCGCCTCGAGGATGCCCGGGAGGACGACCGTGCTGCCGAAGAAGGCGAAGCCGACCGTGATGGACGCGAGGTTCGTGAAGAGCACCGTCCGTCTGGCGGCGATCCGCAGGTCGACGAGCGGACTGGCGGACCGTATCTCGAACCATCCCCAGAGCAGGAGCACGACGACGCCGCCGATCAAGCAGCTGAGGGTCCCGACGCTCGTCCAACCCCACTCGTTGCCCTTCGAGACGGCGAGGAGGATGGGGACGAGGCCGGCGGCGAGACCGATCGCGCCGATCCAGTCGAAACCGCCTTCGCTCCGGAGGGTGCTCACCGGGACGAAACGCGCGACGAGGACGAAGCCGATGAGGCCGAGGGCACCCGCGACCCAGAACAGCACATGCCAGTCCAAGTACTGCGAGATCACCGCGGAGATCGGCAGACCGACGGCACCACCGATGCCGAGCGTGGCACTCACGAGCGCGACCGCGGGCCCGAGGCGCTTCGCGTGGAGCACGTCGCGCAGGATGCTGATGCCGAGCGGGATCACGCCCATCGCCATCCCCTGGAGGGCCCTGGCGACGATGAGCGGGACGATCGTGGACGAGAAGGCGGCGAGCACCGAACCGGCCATCATGATCCCGAGCAGGACGAGCACCATCCGTCGTTTGCCGTAGAGGTCGCCGAGCCGACCGGCGATCGGGGTCGCGACCGCGGCCGACAGGAGCGTCGCCGTCACGACCCACATGCTGTCGGAGGCGTGTACGCCGAGGATCGTCGGGAGCGACGGCACGAGTGGGGTGACGAGCGTCATCATGAACGCCGCGACGAGACCGGTGAAGGCGAGGCTCGTGACGACCGCGCGCTCCGGAAGCGGCTTGCGGAGAGCCGCCCGCTCCTCGTCGCTGAGCCAGGGACGCTCGGCCCCAGGCTGGTCCTCGTCGTGGTCGTCGGGCTGCGCTGAATCCTGCGTCACGGGTCCTGTTCCTGTGGAGAGTCGATGCGGCCGAGGCCACTCGGAGTCGAACACCGTCCGTCGGTGCGGTATTCCCGGCTCGGCCGGGCCGATGTCGTCGGCCTCGTCGTCGACTCAGCGCGGGAGGCGGGGGATCGCCGCGATGAGCTGCTTCGTGTAGGCCTCGGCGGGATCATGGAGGACCTGCGCGGTGGCGCCGGCCTCGACGACCTGCCCGTGTCGGAGCACCATCGTGCGTTCACACAGCGCTGCCACCGTGCCGAGGTCGTGCGAGACCATGACGAGCGCCAGACCGTTCGAGGCCCGCAGCTCGGCGAGGAGCTCGATGATCTGGATCCGGGTGCTCATGTCGAGGGCACTGACGGGCTCGTCGGCGAGGAGGAGCCGGGGGTTCGGGACGATCGCGCGGGCGATGGCGATCCGCTGCCGCTGGCCGCCCGAGAACTCGTGCGGGAACCGCGACGCCGCGTCGGCGGGCAGTCCCACCGCCTCGAGCGCCTCGGACGCGCGGACGGTCGCCTGCTCGGTGGTCGCCAAACGGAGGGATCGCAACGGTTCGGCCACGATGCGCCCGATGCGCTGCCGCGGATCCAGCGAGGAGTACGGATCCTGGAAGACGGCCTGCACCGATGCGCGGAACCGACGGACCAGCGTCCGGTCGCGGGGGTCCAGAGCGCCACCGTCGAACCGGACCGAGCCCGTGGTCGGCCGGTCGAGGCCGAGCAGCAGCCGGAGGAGAGTGCTCTTGCCGGCGCCGGACTGACCGACGATCCCGACGGCCTCTCCTGCGCCGACGGCCAGCGACACGTCGTCCAGGGCCTCCTGACCGCCGCGGTATCGGAAACCGACCGCGTCCAGCTCGAGGATCGGCGTCGCCGTGATCGGTGCATCGGTCATCGTGGGTCCTCCAGCGCGTCGTCGAGCGCGCGTGCGCTGGCGACCAGACGACGGGTGTCCTCGTGCTTCGGTGCCGTCAGCACCTGCGCCACCGGGCCGCGCTCGACGGCGCGACCCTCGCTCAGCACGACCACCTCGTCGACCATGGCCGACACGACGGCGAGGTCGTGACTGATGAACAGGAGCGCCATGCCGCGTTCCCGGACGAGACGGTCGATGAGCGCGAGCACCTCCGCCTGGACGGTCACGTCGAGGGCCGTCGTCGGCTCGTCCGCGATGAGGAGCTGCGGGCGACCGGCGAGCGCGATGGCGATCGCGATGCGCTGCCGCTGCCCGCCGGACAGCTCATGGGGGTAGGAGGCGGCGATGCGCGCGGTGTCGGTGAGGGACACCTCGACGAGGGCCGCTTCGACGGCCTCCTTGAGCCGTTCGCCCCGGAGTCCCAGATGGCGACGCAGGGGCTCGGCGAGCTGGGCGCCGACCCGCATGAGCGGGTCGAGTGCGGTCAGCGGCTCCTGGAAGACGAGTCCGGCCACCCGACCGCGGAGCGGCCGCAGCGCGCGGTCCGGGGCACCGATCACCTGGGTGCCGGCCAGTTCGACGCTGCCGCTCGCGCTCAGCTGGTCGCCGAGCAGCCCGATCACCGCGAGGGAGGTCAAGGACTTCCCAGACCCGGAACCGCCGATGAGGCCGAGGCGACCCCCGGCGGCGATGGTCAGGTCCAGCCCGTCGAGGAGCGGCCGGTCAGCGCCGTCGGGAGCACCGCGCCGGATGCCCCGGGTGATGGTCAGGCCGGAGATGTCGAGGAGATCGCTCATGCGCCGCGCCTCCTCGTCGGATCGCCGAGGTCCCGCAGGCCGTCCGCGATGAAGTTCACGCCCACCACGAGCATCACCACGGCGACACCCGGAGCGATCGCACCGATCGGTGCCGTCGTGACGGTGGCTTGGGCCTCCTGCAGCAGGCGTCCCCAGGAGGCGTTCGGCGGTGGCGCGCCGAGGCCGAGGTACGACAGGCTCGCTTCGGCGAGGACGGCGATGCCGAACTGCAGCGCGAGGTTCACGCTCAGGGTGGGCCAGATGTTCGGGAGCACGTGCTGGCCGATGACACCGGCCCAGCTCGTCCCGGCGGTCCTGGCTGCCACCACGTACTGCTCGCTGAGGACCCGCTTCGTGAGGATGCGGGTCAGGCGGGCCACGATGGCCGACATGGCGAGTCCGATCGCGATGATCGCGGTGCCGAGTGACGCGCCCTGTGCGGCCACGATGAGCATGGCGAGCAGGAGCACCGGGAAGGCGATCACGACGTCGAGCGCGGCGGAGATCGTGTCGTCCAGCCAGGCCGACGCGAAGGCCGCGGCGAGTCCCACGGCGATGCCGATGACCGCCCCGACCGCGACGGCCCCGGCGCCGGTCGCGAGCGCGATGCGCGCGCCGATCATGAGCTGGGTCATGAGGTCGCGACCGAGCTTGTCCGTACCGAGCCAGTGGGTGCCGCTCGGCCCCTCGAGGCGACCGCCGGAGGTGTCCGTGGGGGCGAAGGGCAACCACACGAGCGAGACGGCCGCCAGGACGGCGATGACGCCGACGAGGACGAGTCCGACGGTTAGCGTCGCGGACCGGGCGCGGCGCCGCACGGGGCGCCGGTCGGCGAGCGCGGTCTGGACGTCGACGGCGCTCATCGGAGCCCGTTCCCCGAGATCGAGGTGCGCAGACGCGGATCGATGAGCCGCTGCGCGATGTCGGCGACGAAGCCCGTCAGGAGGACGACGAGGGTCGAGACGAGGAGGATGCCCTGGATGTTCGGGTAGTCGTGCTGCTGGATCGCCGTCAGGAGCATCGACCCGAGGCCGGGCAGGCTGAAGACGCTCTCGACCACGACGGCTCCGAGGAAGGTGGTGGCGAGCTCGATGCCGAGGATCGCCACGACGGGCACCGCGGCGTTCCGGGCGCCGTGTCGGAGCAGGGCCTCGCCGAAGCCGGCTCCCTGCGCCCGTGCGGAGCGCAGATAGTCGCTCCCGACCACGTCGAGCGTGGCGGAGCGGACGTATCGGGTGATCGACGCACTCATGACGATGGCGATGGTGATGACCGGGAGGGCGAGGCTCGTGAGCGCCGCGGCAGGATCGGCCCAGTCGTCGCGCGGGAAGCCACCGGACGGGAACAGGCGGAGCGTCACCGCGAACACGCTGACGAGCAGGATGCCGACCCAGAACACCGGAACGGCGATCCCGAGCTGCGAGAGGCCGGACAACGCGATGCCGTACCAGCGGTCGGCCCGGAGGGCGGACACGACACCGGCCACGAGGGCGAGCACCACGGCGAGGAGGAACGCGAGGAGCGTCAGCGGCACGGTGACCTGGAGGCGCGACGCGATCTCGGGCCCGACCGGGAGCGAGCTCACGAACGAGGAACCGAGGTCGAGGGTGAGGACGCCGCCGAACCAGGCGGCGAACTGCTCGCCGAGCGGCCGGTCGGCTCCCACCTGCTCGCGCGCCGCGTCGATCTGCTCCTGCGTGGCGTTCACCGAGAGCAGGGCGTTCGACGGGTCGCCCGGCAGCAGCCGGAGCAGCACGAACAGCACGGTCATGGCGACGAGGAACGACACCACGAGGAACGCGGATCGGCGCAGCAGGTAAGCGAGCATGGTGGACCTCAGCGTAGCGAGGCCCGGTCCGACCGGGCGGTGCCGGTCGACCCGGGCGACGACTACTTGCGGACGATGTCCGCCACGAAGAACTGCGAGTTCAGGCCGTTGACGCCGTACCCCGAGACGTCGCTCGCGGCGACGACGATCTGCGGGTAGAGGTAGAGCCACACGCTCGCCGCGTCCTCGGCGATCTGCTCGTTGACGAGCTTCAGCTTCGCCGTCTGCTCCTCGGTGGTCGTCGCCTGCTCGGCCTCCGACACCCACTGGGTCACCTCGGGGTTGTCGTAGCCCCAGTAGAAGTCCGGGTTGCCGTACCAGACGACGTCGCGGTCGTTCACGTGCTCCTGGAGGGTCGCCTGGAAGTCGCGTTCCTTGAACACCTTCGAGTACCACTCGTCCGCGCTGATCGTGTTGATCTCGACCGTGATGCCGACCTTCGCGAGTTCGCTCTGGAGGAACTCGGCGACGGCCGGGTGCGGGTCGTAGCTCGGGGTGTCGAGGGTGAAGGTGAAGCCGTCGGCGAAGCCCGCTTCGGCGAGCTGCTGCTTGGCGAGCTCGGGGTCGTACGGGTTCACCTGCGTGAGGTCCTCGTACCAGGGGTCCGTCGGCGGGACCATCGATCCGATGAGCGTGCCGTAGTCGCCCCAGATGGACGAGAGCAGCTTCTTGGTGTCGATCGCGGAGTACACGGCCTTGCGGACGAGCGCCTGGTCGAACGGGGCGACCCGGTCGTTGAAGGCGAGCAGCTCCTTCGTCGTGGAGTCGCCGTCGGAGACGACGTAGTCCGCGTTGTCGGTGAACTGGCTCAGCTGGTCGGGGCTCTGCACGCTCGTGATGATGTCGATCTGCTTCGTGACGAGCGCATTGCTGAGCGCGGTCGCGTCGGTGAAGTAGGTGAAGACCACCTCCGCGTTCTTGGCGGGCTCACCCCAGTAGTCGTCCCAGCGCTCGAGGCTCAGGGTGCTGCCGCGCTTCCAGTCGCCGAGCGTGTACGGACCCGTGCCGTCCTCGGTGGTCTTGAGGTCCTTCGCCGCGTCGTTGACGATCCAGACGTAGCTCAGGTTGTAGATGAAGGAGATGGAGCGCTCGGAGAGGGTGATCACGACCGTCTTGTCGTCGGGGGTCGCGATGTCGGAGATCACCGCGAAGCTGCTCTTCCGCGCCGACTGCGAGTCCTCGGCGGTCACGGCTTCGATGCTCGACTTCACGTCCGCCGAGGTGAGCGGGTCGCCGGAGTGGAAGGTGACGCCGTCCTTGAGGGTGAACGTGTACGTCAGGCCGTCGTCGCTCACCGTGCTGTCGGCGGCGAGCACCGGCTCGACCTCGCCGTCGTCCGTGAGGCGGTACAGGCCCTCGTACACGTTGCCGGTGAAGGCCTCCGTGACGCCCTGGCCGCCGCCGCCGGTGTTGCTGAGGTTCTGCGGCTCGTAGAGCGAGCCGATGGCGATGGTCGCGTCGTCGCCCGTCGCCGAACTGCCACCACCACCGGCGCAGCCGGCGAGGGCGACGGCGGCGGCGACGGACAGGGCGACGAGCCCGATGGTTCTCTTCACGGATACTCCTGTGGTGTGGGTGTGATGATGCTGGTGCAGGCTGTGGGGTGCTGGGGGTCAGACGGCGTAGAGGTCGAAGCCCTCGCGGAGCCGGACGATCCGTTCCCCGGCGAGGACGTCTCCGGTGAACCGGTTCTGCGGCGGCGGCATCGGACAGTTGTACTGCACGGAGAAGCCGCAGGGCGGTACGAACGCGCGGTTGAAGTCGAGGACGACCTCGCCCGCCGTACCGAAGCCGCCGTCGTCGGTCCGCTGCACGAACAGGAACCGACCGGCGCCGTAGGTGCCCGACTCGTCGTCGCGGCCGTTCGTCGCGTCGCCGAACACGAGGAGGAGCGTGCCGCCGTCGTCGAAGGCGCTCATCGTGTACTCGACGCCGTCCCGCGTGAACACGATGTCGCCGGGGACGACGAGCTCCCGTGATCCGCCGTTGTCGCGGATGTGCTCGAAGGGCACGGTCCGCGAGCCGTCGACCGGCGTGAACCGCGCCGTCTGGACCCAGGCGGGGTCGTACGGGAACACCTCGATGCCGTCGAACGCGCGGATGGCGGGTGCGTTCGCGTCCCATCGGCGGATGCCGACCTCGTCCTGGCCGGTGTCGAGGTGGGTGCGGCGGAGCGTCGTCACCGTGACGCCGCTCGGCTGCTCGGCGGCGATGCCCGCTGCGGCCTCGTCGACGGTGGCCGGCGTCTCCTCCGGGAGCCACCGTGTCTCGACGAGGGCGAGGTTGCCGAGCGGCGCGGTCACGGCGGCTCGACGCTCGTCGCGCCAGGCATCGTGCTCGGCGATCGCGTTCGGCTGCGGGGCGGTGTGGATCGGCATGTCTCGATTCTCCGGATGACGACGGGCGGGTCCCAATCGTGTGTCCTTCGGAGTCCAGCTCGTTTCGGGCGGGAACTATTCCCGAGCCCGGCGACAACCCGGCGCGGGACGGCGAGCGACGGGGTCGCGACGTTCTGGGAGGATGTCCTCATGAACGCCACGCTCGTCCGCATGCCCGCCGATCGACTGCGGGGGTGGATGCTCGCCGCGAACGCGCAGTACCGCCTCGAACGCATCGAGGCGGGGGAGACCGAGGCAGAGGCGACGGCGAAGGCGGCGCAGTCCCTCGCCGAGACGTTCCCGGCCGGCCGGCTCCAGGTCGGACACCTCGTCTTCGAGGTGGTCCTCGACGAAGCTGCGGTCGGCGTGCTCTGGATCGGACCGCGGAGCACGAGCCACCCGGACGAGTGGTGGATCTGGGACGTGGAGATCGACGAGTCGTTCCGCGGGCGTGGGCTCGGCCGGCAGGCCATGCAGCTCGCCGAGACGGCGGCCAAGGAGCAGGGCGCGAAGACGCTCGGGCTGAACGTCTTCGGGTTCAACCGGATCGCGCGCGGCCTGTACGAATCGCTCGGCTACGAGACGATGGCCGTGCAGATGCGCAAGGCGCTCTAACGCGGGTCCAGCCCGTCGATCAGCTCGGTCATGACCCGGTCGGCGAGTGACGGAGGCTTCGGGTGCCCGTCGGCGGTGGTCCGCGAGGTCGTCGCCCGGTCGAGCGCGAGGACCTCGCCGTGGAGGTGCTCCATCTTCGCGTCGAGCCTCGAGGCCGCCTCGGCTGCGTGCTTGAGCTCGGCGAGCAGGCTGTCCGGCACGGCCTTGTCGTACTTGTAGTAGATCTTGTGTTCGAGGCTCGCCCAGAAGTCCATGGCGATCGTCCGGAACTGGATCTCGACGGGCACCTGCACGACGCCGTCGGACATGAACACCGGAACCTCGACGATCACGTGGAGGCTCTGGTACCCGTTCGGCTTCGGGTTCGCGATGTAGTCCTTGACCTTCACCACGGTGATGTCCTGCTGGCTCGTCAGGAGTTCGAACACCTTGTACGTGTCGGAGATGAAGCTGCAGGTGACGCGGATACCGGCGATGTCCGTGATGTGTTCGCGGATGTCGTCGATGTCCTGCCCGTACTGCTTGCGTTCGATCTTGCCGATGATGCTCTCCGGCGACTTCAACCGCGAGCTGATGTGCTCGATCGGGTTGTAGTCGTGGATCTGCGTGAACTCCTCCTTGAGGATGTTGAGCTTCGTGGTGATCTCGTCGATGCCGAACTTGTACAGCATCATGAACCGCGTGAACTCGTCCTTGAGGCGCTTCAGCTCCTCGAGGTTGTCCGACGACGTTGGTCCGGTCATGGGCGTGCGCTCCAGCTCTATCTCCGACGGGCCGACGGCCCGCTCGCACTCTACTGAAGCGGCCTTGGAACGCCTCTCAGCCTCCTGTGAATCAGGACCGTGCCGGGCCGTTCAATGCTGCAGGGCCGCGCGGCGACGTGACGAGGCCTGGAGCCGGCGGGCGCGCCCGGCGGTCAGCATCAGGCCGAGGACGACCCCGGCGACGGCACCCGACGTGTTCGCGAGGAGGTCGCGGGGATCGCTCACGCGTCCGGGGATCGCGAGCTGCGCGGCCTCGATGCCGACCGTCAGCGTTGCCGCGACGAGGATGGCGAGCCACCAGCGCCGCCGTCCGAGCAGGAGCAAGAAGAAGACGCCGATCGGGACGAACATGGCGATGTTCGCTCCGAACTCCAGACGCTCGTAGGTGACCCACGCCGTCGACTCCCACCGGGCGAGGATGTCGACGAGTCGGTACACGAGGGACTCGGTCCGGCCGTCGAAGGGCCGTGGGCCGAGGGTGATGGCCGCCACGAGCGCGAGGTACACCACGGTGAGGGTGCTGAGCACGGGATGGCGGCGGAACATCGGCCCAGCATGCCCGAGCCACCTTGGCGGCGCTTGAGTGTTCCCTGGACGGGGACGATGCGTCGCCGATGAGGCCGGGAGGGTCGTCAGCTGCGCGTCAGCGCCCCCGCAACCGCTCGATGTCGCGACGTTCACGCTTCGTCGGTCGACCGGCGCCGCGGTCTCGGACGGCCACGACCTGCCGTTCCGCCGGCGTCGGCAGCGGGGGAGAGCGGTCGATGAGGCACTCCGCCGCGACGTCCGCGCCGACCCGTTTCGCGATGAGGCGTCGGACCTCGACGATCCGGTCGAAGCCCGCCACGCGGAGCCGGACCTCGTCGCCGATCCTGACGGGTTGTGCCGGCTTCGCCCGATCGCCGTTGACCCGGACGTGGCCGGCTCGACAGGCTGTCGCGCCGGCCGAGCGGGTCTTCGTCAGCCGGACCGCCCAGATCCATGCGTCGACGCGTACGCTCGACGGGCTGTCCATCCTCCGATGGTAGAGCAGCCCATCGGTAGACTCGACCCGTGACTGACGGGGCGGGGCGCGGGGCTCGACGGACCGGTGAAGACCGCGTCGTCACCCTCCCCAACGCGCTCAGCGTCTTCCGGATCCTCCTCGTCCCGGTCTTCCTGGTCCTCCTCGTGCAGGGGCAGGACCTCTGGGCCCTCGCGACGCTCGCATTCTCCGGCGTCACCGACCTGCTCGACGGGTGGATCGCGCGACGGTTCGACCAGATGACGAAGCTCGGTCGACAACTCGATCCGGCCGCCGATCGCCTCTACATCCTCGCGGCGTTGATCGGTCTCGCGGCCCGCGGACTCATCCCGTGGTGGTTGCTCATCGTCGTCTTCGCCCGCGACCTGCTGCTCGTCGGGCTCGCCGTCGTCCTCCACCGGTCGGGTACGGGCGTGCTGCCCGTCATCCGCGTGGGGAAGTGGGGCACGGCACTCCTCTTCATCGGACTCCCGGTCCTCATGCTCGGTCAGGCGTTCCCCGCCGTCGCGATGATCGCGACGCCGCTCGGTTGGGTGTCGGTGATCGCCGGAGCGACGCTCTACTGGTGGGCCGGCATCCTCTACCTGCTGCAGACCGTCCGCATCTCGGGGGATGCCCGTTCGAAGCAGCGGGAACGGGCCGGATCCGGCGGATCACCCTCGACCGGGCGGCTCGACAGTGACGCCACATCGGATACGCTTGACGGAGAGGAGGTCGACGGTGGCTGAGCACGATGAGAAGTATCCCGCGACCGGGGCGTACACGCCGGGAGCCGTCGACGACGGTGCCCCGACGAGCGGCTCGGGCGATCGGGAAGTCGACACGACACTGACCTTCGGTGAAGACCTCGGAGCGGCCCTCGCGGCGATCGACTCCGACGTCACCGCTGAGGAGCACGAGGCGATCGCGGCCCTGCCGTCCGGCTCCGCGCTGTTGATCGTCCGTCGTGGTCCGAACGCCGGTGCGCGGTTCCTCCTCGACGCCGACGTCACCACCGTCGGACGTCACCCCGAGGCCGACATCTTCCTCGACGACGTCACGGTGTCGCGTCGGCACACCGAGTTCCACCGTCACGGGACCGCGTTCGAGATCCGCGACCTCAACTCCCTGAACGGCACGTACTTCGACGGCGTCCGCATCGACAAGGCGATCCTGCGCGACGCCGCCGAGGTGCAGATCGGCAAGTTCCGCCTCACCTTCTACGCGTCGCGGATCGACCTCGCCTCCCAGCTGGGAAGCTAGTGGCGGCAGCCAGCGCGAACGCGCGAAGCGACGGCGCTCCGCTGCTGAGCATCGGGCAGGTCCTCGCACGCCTCACTCCGGAGTTCCCCGAGCTGAGCAATTCGAAGCTCCGGTTCCTCGAGGAGCAGGGGCTGGTGTCCCCGGCGCGGACGAAGTCCGGCTACCGGAAGTTCTCGAGCGAGGACCTCGAACGCCTGCGATTGATCCTGTCCATGCAGCGCGACCACTACTTCCCCCTCAAGGTCATCCGCACCTACCTCGTCGAGGTCGACGCTGGGCGGTCGCCGCTGTTCCCGGGCAGCGGGCAAGCGGCCGGCGCGCCATCGATCCATCCCGGGGTCCGCAGGTTCTCCCGGAACGAACTGATCCGTGAAGCCGGCGCCACCCCGATGCTGTTCAACGACGCCGTGAGCGCGTCGCTCATCCTCCCCGCCGAGAATTACGGCGAGGACGTCGCGTCCCTTCTGCGGATCCTCGTGGAGCTGCAGCGCTCCGGCATCGAACCCCGGCACCTCCGCGGGTTCCGCGCCTCGATCGAGCGCGAGGTCGGGCTCATCGAGAGTGCGTTGAGCGCCGTTGCCAAGCGGAACGACGCCGCCAGCCGGGCACGTACCGCCGACCGGGCGCTGGAGATCGCCGCACAGCTCGAGGGCGTGCGGTCGAACCTCGTCCGCTCGGCACTCGAGCGACACCAATCCTCCTGATCGACCTCCCAGGGCGTAGACTGCCCTCATCCATCACGGCCAGGTCACAGTTCGATCACTCGTCACGACACGCCGCCCGTTTCGAACGGATGTCGCGGCGTTGACCGGGGCGGATCGGTAGCGTGGTGGGAGTGGTCAAGTCGGCTCGACGCCCCCGTCGAGACCGTACCGACCGTGCAGCGAACATCGAGGAGAAGCAGACATGAGTGAACTCAGTCGCGACGGGGCGTCACGGTACGGTGACCTCGGGCTGCTGTTCACCGACGGGCTTCCGGAACTCGAAGAGGGCCAGGGCTACCGCGGAGCGGTCGCCGCCCGTGCAGCCGGAATCAGCTACCGCCAGCTCGACTACTGGGCCCGGACGGGTCTGGTCGAGCCGACCGTGCGCGGTGCATCCGGATCCGGAACGCAGCGTCTCTACGGTTTCCGCGACATCCTCGTCCTCAAGCTCGTCAAGCGACTGCTCGACACGGGCATCTCCCTGCAGCAGATCCGTACGGCGGTCGACCAGCTCCGCGAAGCGGGCATCGTCGACCTCGCCCAGACCACGCTCATGAGCGACGGCGCGAGTGTCTACCTCTGCACCTCCAATGACGAGGTCATCGACCTCGTCAGCCGCGGACAGGGCGTCTTCGGCATCGCCGTCGGCAAGGTGCTGCGCGAGGTGGAGTCGACGCTCATCGAGTTCGACGCACAGTCGGCCGACCCCATGGACGAGCTCGCAGCACGTCGCTCCGCTCGGAGCGCCTGACCCGAGCCGAAGGCGCCGGTCCCTGAGCCTGTCGAAGGGCCGCTCCCTGAGACTGTCGAAGGGCTCACCGACGCGCGCCACACGTTCCCTCAGCACGGATCCCTGGTACTTGGTGCTCCTGCCCGTCCCTGAGCGCTCCTGCCGGTCCCTGAACCTGTCGAAGGGCGACCCGAGCGAGCGCTTGGTCCGTGAGCCGACTGAACGGTCTCGCCGCGACCTCAGCTGTCGGTGGAGGGCGCCTCGACGGCAGTGGGACTGGTGACGACAGCCGGCTCCGGGGGAGCGCCGTTGGCGTACTCGCCGACGCGGCCCGTGCGCAGCACGCGGTCGAGGAGCGAATCGAAGTTCTTCGCCATCTCCTGCGCCGTGTCGCCCGGCCACACGTGGACAGGTTTGGCGGCACCCTGAGCCTGCTGGAGGGACGTGCGCTCCAACAGCTGCGGGTTGAGGATGAGGGGACCGAACATGTCGCGCAGTTCCTTGATGCGGAACTGGTGCTCCATCGACTGCGGACGCACCCGGTTGACGATGATGCCGAGCGGCTGCAGCCGGGGGCTCAGCCCACGACGGATCTCCTCGACGGCGCGGAGCGCGCGGTCGGCTGCGGAGACCGAGAACAGGCCCGGCTCCGTGACGACGGCGACGCGGTCGCTCGCCGCCCAGGCGGTGCGGGTGAGTGCGTTGAGCGAGGGGGCGCTGTCGATCAGGACGAGGTCGTACTCCTCCTCGACGTGCGCGAGCGCCTCTTCCAGGCGCCAGATGTCGCGGATGCTGGGGTGCGGGCCGTCGAAGTTGATCGCAGACGGGCTGCCGATCATGACGTCCATCTTGCCCGGGTGGATCTTCGTCCAGCCGCTCGCCACGATCGCCTGCTCGACGATCTTCTTCTTCGGCGAGGTCAGCACATCCGTCACCGTGAGGTGCCCTGCGACGTCGACGGCCATGCCGGTCGAGACGTCGGATTGGGGGTCGAGATCCACGACCAGCGTGCGGATATCCTTCGAGAACGCGGCGGAAGCCAGGCCAAGGGTGACGGTGGTCTTGCCGACGCCCCCCTTCAGGGAGCTAACGCTGAGTACATGCACAAGGCTCAACGTTACCGTGACTAGGCTAGGGAATCTCAACGTTTGCTGAGTTGGCTGTTGTGGGAAGGGTTCCATGTTCAGGAAGATTCTTGTCGCCAATCGCGGAGAGATCGCCATCCGGGCGTTCCGTGCCGCGTACGAGCTGGGGGCGAAGACGGTTGCGGTGTTCCCCTATGAGGACCGCAACTCGATGCATCGGCTGAAGGCCGATGAGGCTTACCAGATCGGCACGGAGGGTCATCCGGTGCGCGCCTACCTCGACGTCTCGGAGATCATCCGCGTCGCGAAGGAGTCGGGCGCCGACGCGATCTACCCCGGGTACGGCTTCCTCTCCGAGAATCCGGAGCTGGCCGAGGCCGCCCGAGCAGCCGGCATCACCTTCATCGGTCCGCCGTCCTCCGTCCTGGAGATGGCCGGCAACAAGGTGACCGCCAAGGAGCACGCCATCGCGGCCGGGGTCCCGGTCCTGAAGTCCACGCCGGCCAGCCGCGACATCGAAGAGCTGCTCGCCGGTGCCGCCGACATCGGGTTCCCGATCTTCGCGAAGGCGGTCGCCGGCGGCGGCGGCCGTGGCATGCGCCGCGTCGACAACGCCGAGGACCTCCGTGGCGCTCTCGAGGCCGCCATGCGCGAGGCGGACAGCGCCTTCGGCGACCCGACGATGTTCCTCGAGCAGGCCGTCGTCCGCCCGCGGCACATCGAGGTCCAGATCCTGGCGAGCGCCGACGGCGAGACCATCCACCTCTTCGAGCGCGACTGCTCGGTGCAGCGCCGGCACCAGAAGGTCGTCGAGATCGCGCCGGCCCCGAATCTCGACGAGGACACCCGTCAGGCGATGTACCGCGACGCCATCGCGTTCGCCAAGTCGATCGGCTACGTCAACGCCGGGACGGTCGAGTTCCTGCTCGACACCGCGGGGGAGCGGGCCGGTCAGCACGTGTTCATCGAGATGAACCCGCGCATCCAGGTCGAGCACACCGTGACCGAGGAGGTCACGGACGTCGACCTCGTCCAGTCGCAGATGCGCATCGCCGCCGGCGAGTCGCTCGGCGACCTCGGCCTCACGCAGGAGTCCCTGCACCTCCGCGGCTTCGCGCTCCAGTGCCGCATCACCACCGAGGACCCCACGGCGGGCTTCCGTCCCGACACCGGGAAGATCACGACCTACCGCTCTCCGGGCGGCGGCGGCATCCGACTCGACGGCGGCACGGTCGCCTCCGGTGCACAGATCAGCCCCCACTTCGACTCGATGCTCGCGAAGCTCACCTGCCGTGGGCGCACATTCGAGGCGGCCGTCACGCGCGCCAAGCGCGCCCTCGCCGAGTTCCGCATCCGCGGCGTCTCCACGAACATCCCCTTCCTGCAGGCGGTCCTCGAAGACGCCTCGTTCGTGGCCGGCGACCTCAGCACCTCCTTCATCGACGAGCGTCCGCAGCTCCTGCGCGGGCACGTCTCGAAGGACCGCGGGACGAAGATCGTCAACTGGCTCGCCGACGTCACGGTCAACCAGCCCAACGGGTCGCGTCCGTCCGGCGCGGACCCGGTCGACAAGCTGCCCGCGATCGACATCACGACCGACGCCCCGGCCGGCTCGCGTCAGCGACTGCTCGAGCTCGGCCCGAAGGGCTTCGCTGACGCCCTCCGCGCTCAGACCGCCCTCGCCGTGACCGAGACCACCTTCCGCGACGCCCACCAGTCGCTCCTGGCCACGCGCGTCCGGACGAAGGACCTCCTCGCGGTCGCACCGTTCGTCTCCCGGCTCACCCCCGAACTGCTGTCCGTCGAGGCCTGGGGTGGCGCGACGTACGACGTGGCCCTCCGCTTCCTCGGTGAGGAGCCGTGGGAGCGACTGGCCTCGCTGCGTCAGGCGATGCCGAACATCGCGATCCAGATGCTGCTGCGCGGCCGGAACACCGTCGGCTACACGCCCTATCCCACGGAGGTGACGAACGCCTTCGTGCGGGAGGCCGCCGACACCGGGATCGACATCTTCCGGATCTTCGACGCCCTCAACGACGTGTCGCAGATGCGCCCGGCCATCGACGCGGTCCTGGAGACGGGGACGACCGTCGCGGAGGTCGCCGTCTGCTACACCGGTGACCTGCTGAACCCGGCCGAGGACCTCTACACCCTCGACTACTACCTCCGTCTCGCCGAGAAGATCGTCGAGTCCGGTGCCCACGTGCTCGCCATCAAGGACATGGCGGGGCTCCTCCGTCCGTCCGCGGCGGCCAAGCTCGTCGCGGCGTTCCGCGAGCGGTTCGACCTGCCGGTCCACGTGCACACGCACGACACCCCCGGTGGACAGCTGGCGACCCTCCTCGCGGCGAGCAACGCGGGCGCCGACGCCGTCGACGTCGCGAGCGCGCCGATGGCCGGCACGACGAGTCAGCCGTCCGCGTCCTCGCTGGTCGCCGCGCTGGCCCACACCGAGCGCGACACCGGCATCTCCCTGCAGGGGATCGCCGACCTCGAGCCCTACTGGGAGGCCGTCCGCGCGATGTACCGGCCGTTCGAGTCAGGACTCGCGGGCCCGACCGGTCGCGTGTACACGCACGAGATCCCGGGCGGTCAGCTGTCGAACCTCCGCCAGCAGGCGATCGCCCTGGGGCTCGCGGACCACTTCGAGCTCATCGAGGACATGTACGCGGCCTCCAACAAGATCCTCGGTCGGGTGCCCAAGGTGACCCCGTCGAGCAAGGTCGTCGGCGACCTCGCGCTCCACCTCGCCGCCGTCAAGGCGGATCCGGCCGACTTCGAGGCCAACCCCGACAAGTACGACGTCCCGGACTCCGTCGTGGGGTTCATGGCGGGCGAACTCGGGGAGCTCCCGGGCGGATGGCCTGAGCCGTTCCGCTCGAAGGTCCTCGCCGGTCGTTCCGTCGACATCGGGATCACGCCGATCTCCGCTGAAGACCAGGCCTCGCTCGACGGCGAGTCCGCCGAGCGCCGGTCGACCCTCAACCGGCTGTTGTTCCCGGCGCCGACCAAGCAGTTCGAGCAGCAGCGCGACCTGTACGGCGACCTCTCCGTCGTCGACACCGCCGACTACCTGTACGGCCTCGAGCCGGGCATGGAGCACGTCGTCGAGATCGACAAGGGCGTCCGGCTGTTCGTCGGGCTCGAAGCGATCGGCGCGGCCGACGAGAAGGGCATGCGCACCGTCATGGCGACCCTCAACGGGCAGTTGCGTCCGGTGTTCGTCCGCGACCGCAGCATCGAGGTCGACTCCCGCGCTGCAGAGAAGGCCGACACCTCCGTCCCCGGCCAGGTGGCCGCGCCGTTCTCCGGCGTCGTGACCGTGAAGGTCGCCGTCGGCGACCGCGTCGAGGCGGGCCAGCCGGTCGCCTCGATCGAGGCCATGAAGATGGAGGCGGCGATCACGACCGCCGTCGCCGGCGTCGTCGAGCGCCTCGCCATCCCGGCGACCCAGCAGGTCGAGGCGGGCGACCTGCTCGTCGTCGTGAAGCCGAGCGCCTGACCCTCCCGAGACCGGCCGCGTCCCTCCTCGAGGCGACGCGGCCGGTCTCCGCGTCCACCACACCTGTCCCGCCCGGAAGGATCCAACCCGTGACGACACGACCCATCAGACACTTCGGCGACCCGGTCCTGAAGGCTCCGACGGCCGAGGTCGTCACGATCGACGACGACATCCGCAGCCTCGTCCGCGATCTCGTGGACAGCGTGGAGCTCCCCGGTCGTGCCGGCGTCGCCGCGACGCAGATCGGCGTCGGGCTCCGCGTGTTCAGCTACAACGTCGACGGCGTCATCGGGTATCTCATCAACCCGAAGCTCGTCGAGGTGCGCGGTGAACTCGAGGAGATCGGCGAGGGCTGCCTGTCGGTGCCCGGGCTCTGGTTCCCGACGCCGCGCCATCCCTACGCGCGTGCCGTCGGCATCGACCTCGACGGGCAGGAGCTCGTCGTCGAGGGTGAAGGACTCCTCGCCCAAGCCCTGCAGCACGAGACCGACCACCTCGACGGCATGCTCTACCTCGACCGACTGTCGAAGGAGCACCGCCGCGAGGCGATGAAGCAGGTCCGCGAGAGCGACTGGTTCTAGACGCCAGTCGACGGGCCCGGCGGTCGTCGATCGACCGCCGAGCCCGTCGAGGCGCTACTTCAGGGACATCCCCTGGGTCTCGGGCGAACCCGCTCCGAGGTACATGCCCTCGATCGTCTCTGCGAAGTCCTTGAGGATCACGTTCCGCTTGATGCTGAGCTTCGGCGTGAGGTGACCGCTCGCCTCGGTGAGCTCGTCGTCGAGGATGACGAACTTGCGGATCGACTCCGCGCGGGACACCTTGGTGTTGGCCTCGTCGATGGCGCGCTGGACGGCGGCGAGCACTGCGGGGTTCCGAGCAGCCTCGGCGGCGCTCATCGACGCGTCCTGGCCGTTGTTGGCGAGCCATGACGGCAGCATCTCGGTGTCGAGCGTGATGAGGGCGCTGATGAACGGCTTCTGATCGCCGACGACGACGACCTGCCCGACGACCGGGGTCGCGCGGATCGGGTCCTCGAGCGCCGCCGGGGCGACGTTCTTGCCGCCCGCGGTGACGATGATCTCCTTCTTCCGCCCGGTGATCGTGAGGAAGCCGTCAGAGTCGAAGGAGCCGATGTCGCCGGTGCGGAACCAGCCGTCGTCGAAGGCCTCCGCCGTCGCCTCGGGGTTCTGCCAGTACTCCTTGAAGACATTGATCCCGCGCACCTCGACCTCGCCGTCGTCGGCGATGCGGAGGGAGACGCCGGGGAGCGCCGGTCCGACCGTCCCGATCTTCGACTTCTGGGCGAGGTTGACCGTCGCGGGCGCGGTTGTCTCGGTGAGGCCGTAGCCCTCGAGGATCACGATGCCGAGCGCGTGGAAGAAGTGACCGAGTCGCGGACCGAGGGGAGCGCTCCCGGAGACCGCGTACCGCACCCGGCCGCCCATGGCCGTGCGGATCTTCGACAGCACGAGGCGGTCGAGGACCCGGAACTTCACCTTCAGGCCGAACGGCACGGAACCGCTCTCGAGGGCCTTCGAGTAGGCGATCCCGGTCTCGGCGGCTGCACGGAAGATCTTGCCCTTGCCGCCGGCCTCCGCCTTCTGCTCGGAGGAGTTGTAGACCTTCTCGAAGACCCGGGGGACCGCGAGGAGGAACGTCGGCTTGAAGGTGCCGAGCGAGGGGAGCAGCTGCTTCGTGTCGGGCTGGTGGCCCGTCTTCACGCCGGAGTGCACGCACAGCACGGCGATGAAGCGCGCGAAGATGTGCGCCGTCGTGATGAAGAGGAGGGTGGAGGCACCGGGAGCGGACACGACGTCCTTGAGCGCGACGGCCGAGTTCCGTGACAGCTCGACGAAGTTCGAGTGGGTGAGGACGCACCCCTTCGGCCGACCGGTCGAGCCGGAGGTGTAGATGAGGGTCGCCATGTCGGAACCCACCGCCAGGTTGCGGCGGCGTTCGATCTCCTCGTCGGGGACGTCGACGCCGCCGGCCGCGATCTTGTCGAGGTCACCGAGGTCGATCTGCCAGACCCGTGCCACATCGGGGAGGTCACCGTGCACCTCGTCGAAGCGGGCGAACTGGTCGGGTGTCT
Organism: Plantibacter sp. CFBP 13570; assembly: GCF_014841395.1. NCBI lineage: Bacteria > Bacillati > Actinomycetota > Actinomycetes > Micrococcales > Microbacteriaceae > Plantibacter > Plantibacter sp. CFBP 13570. Next base: position 31,304 of record NZ_JACYTW010000012.1, read on the forward strand.
CGACCAGCACGCTCGTCGCTCCGGAGTCGCTGAGGATCCACTGCACCTGGCTCGGCGAGCTGGTCTCGTAGATCGGGACGAGGAGTGCTCCGGCGAACCAGACGGCGAAGTCGATGAGGGTCCACTCGTACCGGGTCTTGCACATGAGCCCGATCTTGTCGCCGGGTTCGATCCCCGCGGCGACGAGGCCCTTCGCCAGGGCGACGACCTGCGCGTGGAACTCGGCGGTGGTCACGTCCACCCACTCCGACCCGCGGGGAACGGCGAACAGCGCGGCGTCGGGCGCAGCAGCCAGGCGCTTCACGAGCAGATCGGTCGCATTGGCGGATGGGTCTGCTGCGACGACTGCAGGGACGTCGAACTGTTCCACGGCAACTCCTTCGGTACCAGGTCGGCAAGATGTTGCTCCATCCTAGAGCACGTGTCTTTGCGCGGTTTCTGTGGCGCGCACACGCTCAGTAGACTCGACTGCGGCGCGCGGGCGACCGACTCGACTGACGGTCGGTCACACGCCGCTGCCGGTATCGGCGACATCAGGACAGGGAGACGGCACCGTTATGGCAAACGCGATCGGCATCGACATCGGCGGGACGAAGATCGCGGGCGGGGTCGTCGACGACGACGGCCGGATCCTCGCGGCCGGGCGCACGCCGACGCAGGCCTCCGATCCCGACGCCATCATCGACGACGTCGTCGCCATGGTCCGATCCTTGGACGACGGCAGCATCTCGAGCGTGGGCGTCGCAGCGCCGGGGTTCTTCGACGCCACGCGCTCGACCGTCTACTACTCGCCGAACATCGCCTGGCGGAACGAGCCCCTGCAGGCCCGGCTGGCCGCGCGGTTGCCCGACAAGGTCGTGACGATCGAGAACGACGCGAACGCCGCGGGTTGGGCCGAGTTCCGGTTCGGTGCGGGGCGCGAGGAACGCAGCATGGTCATGGTGACGATCGGCACGGGTGTCGGCGGAGCGATCGTCCTCGACGACCGGCTCCTCACCGGTGGCTTCGGCAGCGGTGCGGAACTGGGACACATGCGCCTCATCCCGGACGGTCTGCCCTGCGGCTGCGGCGCGCGTGGCTGCGTCGAGCAGTACTGCTCGGGGAACGCGTTGCTCCGACTCGCGAACGAGGCAGCGGACGCCGGTGGCGACGGTGCCGCCCTCGCCCGAGCCCGTGCCGCGGCCGGCGGGCTGCTGAACGGACACCACGTCTCCGCCCTGCTCGAGTCCGGCGATCCCGGCGCCCTCCGGTGCCTCAATGAGCTCGCCGATCTGCTGGGGCAGGCCCTCGCGAGCATGTCGGCCATCCTCGACCCCAACATCTTCGTGATCGGCGGCGGCGTCGCCCAGGCCGGCGACCTCCTCCTGGACCCCGTTCGTGAGGCGTTCCTGACGCACCTCCCGGCGCGCGGGTTCCACCCGGAGCCGTCCTTCAGCATCGCGCAGCTCGTGAACGACGCCGGTGTCATCGGCGCCGGCGATCTCGCCAGGAGCGCCCTCGTCCTCGGCTGACGACGACGGCAAGACGGAGGAGCACGATGTTCTACTGGTTCATGAAGTACCTGGTCGCCGGACCGATCCTCAAGTCGATCTTCCGGCCGTGGGTGATCGGCGCCGAGAACATCCCGGAGCACGGCGGCGCGATCATCGCCAGCAACCACCTGTCCTTCATCGACTCGGTGATCCTCCCGTTGTGCGTCGATCGGCGGATCTCCTTCCTGGCCAAGAGCGAGTACTTCCGCGGCAAGGGATTCGGTGGCTGGGCCACGAAGACCTTCATGCTCGGCACGGGGCAGCTCCCGATCGACCGGTCGGGCGGCAAGGCCTCCGAGGCCTCGCTCAACACCGGGCTCGCGGTCCTCGGTGGCGGTCACCTGCTGGGGATCTATCCGGAGGGCACCCGCAGTCCCGACGGGACGATGTACCGCGGCCGCACCGGCGTCGCGCGGATGGTGCTCGAGGCCGGGGTCCCCATCGTCCCCGTCGCGATGATCGACACCGAGAAGGTCATGCCCATCGGCACGAAGCTGCCCCGGATCCGCCGGATCGGGATCGTCATCGGCAAGCCGCTCGACTTCTCGCGGTTCGAGGGCATGGAGGGCGACCGCTTCATCCTCCGCAGCGTCACGGACGAGTTGATGGTCGAACTCCGCAAGCTCTCGGGCCAGGACTATCGCGACGTCTACGCCACGAGCGTCAAGGAGCGCGCCGCGTCGGCGTGACGCTAAGCTGAAAAACCGGGCCGCGATCGCGGTCCGTTCCCCCTTCCGGGCGGGCTCCGGAGCGCGTCCGGTCGAAGAGAAACAGGAAATCCGTGTCCCACGCTACAGAACCAGTCGTCATGGCCGAACCCTCGGTGATCGCCGGACTGGACTATTGGCGTGAGCTGCCGATCAAGCAGCAGCCGTCATGGCCGGACCAGGCCGCGGTGGCGCGTGCCTCCGCCGAACTCGCGACCCTCCCTCCGCTGGTCTTCGCCGGCGAGGTCGACATCCTGCGCGACCGGTTGGCCAGGGCGGCGAGCGGCAATGCGTTCCTGCTCCAGGGCGGCGACTGCGCCGAGACCTTCGCCGGTGCGACGGCCGAGCAGATCCGCAACCGCGTGAAGACGGTCCTGCAGATGGCCGTCGTGCTCACGTACGGTGCGTCGATGCCGGTCGTCAAGATGGGCCGGATGGCCGGGCAGTTCGCCAAGCCGCGCTCCAACGACTCCGAGACGCGGGGCGACGTCACCCTGCCCGCCTACCGCGGCGACATCGTCAACGGCTACGACTTCACCCCGGAGTCGCGCACGGCCGACCCCGCCCGGCTCGTCAAGGGGTACCACACCTCCGCATCGACGCTGAACCTCATCCGGGCCTTCACCCAGGGCGGGTTCGCCGACCTCCGCGAGGTCCACAGCTGGAACAAGGGGTTCGCCGCCAACCCGGTGAACCACCGGTACGAGGGACTGGCCCGCGACATCGATCGTGCGATCAAGTTCATGGAGGCGGCCGGAGCCGACTTCGACCAGCTGCGCGGTGTCGAGTTCTACTCGAGCCACGAGGCGCTGCTGATGGACTACGAGCGACCGATGACGCGGATCGACTCGCGGACCGGGACGCCGTACAACACCTCGGCCCACTTCGTGTGGATCGGTGAGCGGACCCGTGAGCTCGACGGCGCGCACGTCGACTTCCTGTCGCGCGTGCGCAACCCGATCGGCGTGAAGCTCGGCCCCACCACCTCGGCCGACGACATGCTGCGTCTCATCGACAAGCTCGACCCCGAGCGCGAGCCCGGGCGCCTGACGTTCATCACGCGGATGGGTGCAGGCAAGATCAGGGACGCCCTGCCGCCGTTGCTCGAGGCGATCAAGGGTGCCGACGCGACGCCGCTCTGGGTCACCGATCCGATGCACGGCAACGGACTCACGACGCCCACCGGCTACAAGACGCGTCGCTTCGACGACGTCGTGGACGAGGTCAAGGGGTTCTTCGAAGCCCACCGTGCCGCAGGGACGCACCCCGGTGGCATCCACGTCGAGCTCACCGGCGACGACGTCACCGAGTGCCTGGGCGGCTCCGAGCAGATCGACGAGGCGACCCTGGCGACGCGGTACGAGTCGCTGTGCGATCCGCGCCTCAACCACATGCAGTCGCTCGAGCTCGCCTTCCTCGTGGCGGAGGAGCTCGCCGCCGCGAAGTAGGTCTCACACGACGAAGCGCCCGTGCCGGGTCCGGCATGGGCGCTTCGTCGTTTGGCAGCTGCGAGGGTGGATCGCGCTTCGCCGTGGCTACAGACCGAAGTCGGTGATGTTGACGGTCGAGCCCTTCTTGACGGACTTGCCCGCCGGGGGATCGGTCTTCTTCACCTTGAAGATGTCGCGGAAGGCCTCTGCCACGGCGATGTCGCCGACGGTGAATCCGGCGTCCTGTAGTGCTTTGATGGCTTGATTGATCGTCTGGCCGGTGGTGTCGGGGACGGCGACCAACTCGACGCCCTTGGACACGATCAACGTCACGTCGTCGCCCGGGATGAACGCCGTCTCGTTCCCGTCCGCATCGGTCTTGGCCTGGATGCCGATGACCTGCCCCGCGGGGATCGTGTCGTCGAACGCCTCGTCGGAGGTGCCCACGCCGAGCCCGACGGATTCGAGGGCGTCGCGCGCCTGGTCCGGCGTCATCCCTGAGACCGAGGGCACCTGTCCGGCCGACACGAGCAACGTCACCGTGGAGCCTTGAAAGGACGGCCCGCCCTGGCTGTAGTCGGCTCCCGAGGTCGCGTCGGTCGCCGCGAGCACGATGTCCTTCGCGATGCTCGGGTCGAACTGCTGGTTCACGGTGCCGACGGCGACGCCGAGCGCGTCCAACTGCTGTTCGGCGTCGGACTGTGCGAGCCCGGCGAGGACCGGGATGTCCACCGGCTGCGGTCCCTGGGAGACGAGGACCGTGACGGAGCTGCCCTTGTCGATCTTCGACCCGGACGGCGGATCGCTGCCGGCGACCGTGCCGGCCGGGACGGTGAGGCTGAACGTCGCGCCTTCGACGGGCACGAAGCCCAGCTCCACGAGTTTGGCGGACGCCTGGTCGAAACTCCCGTCGGCGACGTTCGGGACCTCGACGAGCGAGCCGGGGCCCTGGCCGAAGTACCATCCGGTCCCACCGGCGAGCGCGGCGAGCATGAGGACGATCGTGAACAGCGCGACGCCCACGCGGCTGCGCTTGCGCGCCTTCGTGGCGAGCTTGCCCGGACCGTCCGTCGCGTCGGCGCGCACCGGGACCTGCTGCGGTTTGGTGTTGCGGCCGATGACCTGGGTGACGTCGTCGGCGTGCTCGCTCGAGTAGGAGGCCGGCATGACGATCGTGGGTTGCGCCCCGGTGGCGACCGAGGTGAACCCGAGACTGGACTCGATGGACCGCAGGCGCTCGAGCATCTCGCCGGCGTTCGACGGACGATCGTCCGGTTCGCGCTCGGTGGCCCAGAAGACGAGGTCGTCGAGTTCCTTCGGGACGGCGGGGTTCTTGGCGCTCGGTGCGGGGACCGATTCGTTGGCGTGCTGGTAGGCGATCTGCATCGGCTGCTCGCCCTTGTAGGGCTGCTCGCCGGTGAGCATCTCGTAGAGCATGATCCCGAGCGCGTAGATGTCGCTCCGCGCGTCGGCCTGTCCACGGGTGACGAGTTCGGGGGAGAGGTAGGCGATCGTGCCGAGGAGCGCTTGGCCGGTGGCCGTGTTCGCGCTCGCGGCTCTCGCGAGGCCGAAGTCGCCGATCTTGATTCGTCCGTCGTCAGCGAGGAGGACGTTCTCCGGCTTGACGTCGCGGTGGACGATGCCGGCGCGGTGCGCGGCGGCGAGTCCGGACAGTACGGCGTCGAGGATGTCGGCGGCCTGCCGAGGGGTCAGCGTGCCGTTGTCGCGGATGAGGTCGCGGAGGGTGATCCCCGGCAGGTGCTCCATGACGAGGTACGCCATGTCGGAGTCCTGGCCCTGGTCGAACACGCTGACGACGTGCGGGTTCGCGAGCCGCGCGGCGGAGCGCGCCTCCTGGATGAAGCGGTTCTTGAACGTCGTGTCGTCCGAGAGGTGGCCGTGCATGACCTTGATCGCGACGCGCCGTTCCAGCCGGAGGTCCGTGGCGAGGTAGACCGTCGCCATGCCGCCACGGGCGATGCGTGAGCGCACCTGATATCTCCCGTCGAGGAGACGGCCGATCATCGGATCGGTCTGCTGGTTGCTACTCACCAGTCGAGTGTATGGAACGTCGAGCGCGAAGAGCTGTCAACACCCCGGGAGGGCGGCGAGGCGCCTGGATCGTTACCCGAACGCGATCCGACGGCGACGAGCGGAGCGCGGTCGTGGCAGACTGCTGTGCGTGACTGAGCAGAATTCCGAACTCGTGTGGTTCACCCTTCCCGATCTGGCGACCGAACTCGGGCTGCCGATCCGACGCATCCGTCAGTACCTCGAGGAGCGCGACCTCCTCGCCGTCCGGCGTGACGGCGTGCTGCAGGTGCCGTCGTCGTTCATCGCGGACGGCGGGCCGGTGCACAACCTGCGCGGCACGCTGACGCTGCTGTCCGACAACGGCTTCGACGACGAGGCCGCGATGGTCTGGATGCTCGAGGACGACGACGCGATCGGGACCTCGCCGATCGAAGCCCTCCGCGAGGGACGACGGTCCGAGGTTCGCCGGGTGGCTCAGGCGCTCGCCTGATCCCACGCCGTCCGAGCCGGACTGCTCAGGTCTCGCGGCGTGCGACCGCGACCGCGAGACCGCGCAGGTGGGCCCGTGCGTCGTCGTTGATCGGAGCCTCGCCCAATGCGGAGAGCGCCCGTGCGACGTGGTCCTGGATGAGCTTCTCCACCTGGTCGACGGCTCCACTGTCTCGGATGGTCGCCTGGAGCAGACCGATCTGGTCGTCGTCGAGTTCGGGATCCCCGAGCAGTTCGTCGAGGATGGTGCGCGCGCCCGGCTGGAGGGCCTCCCGCGTGAGCGCGATGAGGATGGTGCGCTTCCCCTCGCGGAGGTCGTCGCCACTCGGCTTGCCGGTCACGGCGGGATCGCCGTAGACGCCGAGGAGGTCGTCGCGCAGCTGGAAGGCGATGCCGAGGGGGAGGCCGTACCCGCGGAGCGACGCGAGCTGCTGCTCGTTCCCGCCACCGAGGAGTGCTCCGAGCGCGAGCGGCGACTCGATGCTGTACTTGGCCGATTTGAAGATCAGGACGCGCTCGGCGCGGCGACGCTGTTCGTCGTCGGCGGCGTCGCGCCAGGCGCGCTCCTCGAGGATGTCGAGGTACTGGCCGGCCGTGACCTCGGTCCGCATGCGGTTGAACTCGGCCCGCGCTGCGCGAGCGGCGGTGCGGTCGTCCAGCTGGTCGAGTCCGTCGTCGAGGAGTTCGTCGCTCCAGCCGAGGAGCAGGTCACCGAGGAGCGTGGCGGCTCCGGTACCGAAGGTGGTCGGGTCGCCGTCCCATCGGCTGCGACGGTGCAACTCCGCGAAGGAGACGTGAGCCGACGGTGCACCCCGGCGGGTGTCGGAGTTGTCGATGATGTCGTCGTGGACGAGCGCTGCGGCATGGAACAGCTCGAGTGCTCCGCAGGTCGCGATGACGGTCTCGAGGCCGCCCTGACCACTGGCGTGCCTCCCGGTGGAGACGGCCTGCCAGCCCCGGAAACAGAACTGTGCTCGGAACCGCTTCCCACCGCTGAGAAATTCCCGGGAGAAGTCGAGGAACGGGGAGAGCTCCGGGCCGATCTGCGCGACAATGGAGCTTCGCGAGGAGAGAAAGTCGGAGAGCCCGCGGCCCACCAGGGTGGCGAGTTCATTGCTTTCGATCACGCACCTAGCCTAGTCATGCTTCGGTGGCTAGACTCGATCAACAACGTCGCGTCGTGTGACCTTGAGGGGAATCAGATGCCACTTTCAGAGCAGGAGCAACGGCTCCTCGATGAGATGGAACGCCACCTCTACCGCAGCGATGCCGATTTCGTCTCCAAGGTCAGCGCTGGCGCGGGCAAACCGAGTTACCGCGGAATCGCGCTCGGCTCCCTCATCGCGGTGGTCGGGGCGATCGGCCTCGTGCTCGGAGTCGTGATCCAGCAGCCCATCGTCGGTCTGCTCGGGTTCGCGATCATGCTCACGGGCGTGCTCGTGGCGACCAAGCCGACCCGGGCTCCACTCGAACAGCCGCGTCCTCGTCAGGCTGCTCCGGCCGGCCAGAAGTCCTCGCGTCTGATGGACCGCTTCAACGACCGCTGGGACAAGCGTCAGTCGGGCGACGAGCGGTAACGATGCCAGGTCTCCCGGTCGCTCCGCGGCCGGCCACTTGACTCCACTTCCCTCCCTCGCGGCGCCGCCGCACCACGACTCCAAACGGGGCCGATCTTCGGATCGGCCCCGTTTCGTCGTTCCAGGCCCTCCCTGATCGTCCCGGGTATGGCAAAACCCCTCCATTTCCCTCCACCCCGCAGAGTCTTGACTTTGCGGGGTTTTTTCATGGACAAATGGTCCGATGTGGAGGAATGTGCTGCAGTAGTGGGGCAAAGTGGAGTAAAGTGGAGCCCAACCAAGATGTTGGCCAGAACGATTGGGGGCGGGGGCGTATGTTCCTCGGTAGTCACGCCCCCAAACTCGACGAAAAAGGCCGCATCATCCTGCCGGCGAAGTTCCGCGATGAGCTCTCCGGCGGGGTCGTCATGACCCGAGGCCAGGAGCACTGCATCTACGTCTTCAGCACGCGGGAGTTCGAGGCGCTCCACGAGAAGATCCGCCAGGCTCCGGTCACCAGCAAGCAGGCCCGCGACTACCTGCGCGTGTTCCTCTCCGGAGCGAGTGCCGAGACCCCCGACAAGCAGCACCGCGTGACCATTCCGTCCAACCTCCGCCAGTACGCCGGGCTCAGCCGCGACCTCGTGGTCATCGGCGCCGGCAGCCGCGCGGAGATCTGGGACGCCGAGGCATGGGAGTCCTACCTCGCCGAACAGGAGAGCGTCTTCTCCGAGACCGCCGAGGAGGTGATCCCCGGACTCTTCTAGTGCCCTGCCCCCTGACTCCCAGCCGTCCCGCCCTGACACACTTCCCCGGTGCCAGGTCGGAGCCCGCCCTGACACACTTCCCCGGTGCCAGGTCGGAACGGATGGGGATCAGGGGTCAGGGACCGTCCGGATTACGCATATGGCCATCAACGACATCCACACCCCGGTCCTCCTCGAGCGATGCATCGAGTTGCTCGCCCCCGCCGTGTCCCACGAGGGTGCGGTCCTCATCGACGCCACGCTCGGCATGGCGGGCCACGCCGAAGCGATGCTCGAGCGGTTCCCGCAGTTGACCCTCATCGGGCTCGACCGCGACCTCGATGCACTCGACATCGCTCAGGAGCGGCTCGAGCGCTTCGGGTCGCGAGCCCGGTTCGTCAAAGCCGTCTACGACGACATCGACGAGGCGGCCGAGGAGCTCGGGTTCCCACAGGTGGACGGGATCCTGTTCGACCTCGGTGTCTCCTCACTGCAACTCGATCGGACCGAACGCGGCTTCTCGTACTCGCAGGACGCGCCCCTCGACATGCGAATGGACGCCTCGAGCGAGCTGACGGCGGAGACGATCCTCGCCACCTACGACGAGGTCGCGCTTCGGAAGATCTTCTGGGAGTACGGCGACGAGAAGTTGGCGCAGCGCTACGCACGCCGCATCGTCGAGGAACGCCAGCAGCGACCGCTGACGAGTTCCGGTCAGCTCGTCGAGCTCATCGATCGGGCCACGCCGGCGGCCGCACGCCGCACCGGCCACCCGGCCAAGCGGGTCTTCCAGGCGCTGCGCATCGAGGTCAACGCTGAGCTGTCTGTCCTCGAGTCCGCCGTGCCCCGCGCGCTCGACCTGCTTCGGGTCGGAGGACGGATCGTGTTCCTGTCCTACCAGTCGCTCGAGGACCGGATCGTCAAGCGCGAGCTTCAGGCGCGGGCGAAGTCGACCACGCCGGCGGGGCTGCCCGTCGAGCTCCCGGAGCACAGCGCGGAGCTGAAGCTCCTCGTCAAGGGCGCCGAACTCGCCACCGAGGCCGAGATCGACGAGAACCCCAGAGCGAAACCCGTGCGACTCCGCGCGGCCGAACGGCTGAGGAGGCCAGCATGAGCGGAGCGACCGCAGCACTCGATCTCGCACCCGAACGGCTCGGACGTGCTCGGCCGCAGCCGACCCGGACGGCCCCCGAACGGCAGCACATCCGTGCGGTCACGACCGGGGCGCGCTCGAAGCTCCGACCACGGCCGATGTACGCGGTCATCGTCGTCGGTGCGGTCGTCGCCATCGTCGTCGGTCAGTTGCTCCTCAGCGTCGGGTTGAGCCAGGGCGCGTACCAGATCCAGCAGCTCGAGGGGAAGCAGGTCGAACTCGGCCGCACCTCGGCCGCGCTGGCCGAGGACCTCGACCGCCTGGCCTCCCCGCAGTACCTCGCCGTGAACGCGCAGGCGCTCGGCATGGTGGGCAACTCGCTCCCGACCTACCTCCGGCTCTCCGACGGTGCTGTGCTGGGGACGCCCACGCCGGCGTCGGCGAGCACGAGTCCGATCTTCAATGCCGCCCTCGTGCCGAACGCACAGGCCGCGACGCTCCCGCTCGTCGGCGGACAGAACGCCGCCGCCGCAGACGGCGCGTCGAGCCAGGAAGCGGTCACCCCGCCCGTACCGTTGCAGGACGGGCTGCCGTCGCCGACCACACGATGACCGGACGGCTCACGGTGGAGGACGACGCCCTGCTCGGAGGTGCGACGTCGGGAGAGGACGCGGTGCGGGCATCATGGTGAGACACACGAAGACCACGCGCCGACGCCTCGCGTTCACCATCGTCGCGGTCTCCATCGTGATGACGCTCTTCGTCCTCCGTCTGGTCGACATCCAGGTGGTCCGCGCGAGTGCCTTGAGCGCCGAATCCCTCGAGAAGACCGAGACGGGCGACACGATCCTCGCCACCCGCGGCAGCATCCTCGCCTCCGACGGTTCGGTGCTCGCCGAAGCCGTCATGCGCTACAGCATGGCGGCATCCCCGAAGGACGCCGGCCCGTTCGAGCGCGACGTCGACGGCAGCGAGCAGACGATCACCCTCGAGCAGGCGACGAACGAGATCGGCGCGATCATCGGGAAGCCCGGTCCGGAGGTCCTCGCGCTCATCACGGACGCCCTCGCCGCGGACAAGGACTCGCTCTACGCCCTCATCGCCAAGAAGCTCACGCTCGACCAGCTCCGAGCGCTCAAGGCACTGGAGATCCCGTGGACGACCTTCAAGGAGGAGCCGTACCGGGTGTACCCGAACGGTGCTGTCGCCGGCAACATCGTCGGCTTCGTGGGCGAGGAGGGCGAGGCCCAGGCGGGCGTCGAACTCATGGAGAACTCCTGCCTCGCCGGCAAGAACGGTCGCACGACGTACGAGAAGGGCAGCGGCGGTCTCCCGCTCCCCGGCACCACGGTGACGAAGCCGGCGAAGGACGGCGGCGACGTCGTGCTCACGCTCGACAAGGACATCCAGTGGTTCTCGCAGCAGTCGCTCGCCGCGCAGGCCGAAGCGGTCGGTGCGAGCTGGGGCGTCGTCACGGTGATGGAGGTCAAGACCGGCAAGCTCCTCGCCGTCGCCGAGTACCCGGCCGTCGATCCCGGCAACGTCAGCGCGACACCGTCCGAAGACCGAGGCTCACGGGCCTTCGCCGCGCCGTTCGAACCGGGATCGACGTACAAGTCGCTCACCGCCGCGGCGCTCATCGACCAGGGTGTCGCGAACCCGAACTCCCAAGTGGTCGCTCCGTTCCGGTACAAGCCCTCGAACGGTGCCGACATCAACGACAGCGAGTTCCACGCGGATCTGAACCTCACCCTGTCGGGTGTCATGGTCGAATCGTCCAACACGGGGATCTCGCAGTTCGGCGAGAAGATGAGCGCCGACACCCGCTACGCCTACTTCCAGAAGTTCGGTCAGCTGCAGAAGACCGAGGTCGGCTTCCCGAGCGAGTCCGGTGGCCTCATGGCGGACCCAGCGGACTGGGACAACCAGACGGATTACGCGACCATGTTCGGTCAGGGCTTCTCGACGACCGCGATCCAGGGCGCCAGTCTGTACCAGACGATCGCGAACGGCGGTGTCCGCATGCCCGTCCAGCTGGTCGAGGGTTGCCGGAACGCCGACGGCACCATGACCGACGTCCCCGACGCGACCGGAACCCAGGTCGTCTCCGCCGACGCGGCGAAGCAGGTCAGCGACATGCTCGAGATGGTCGACCAGGAGAGCTGGGTGGCCAAGAACGTCGACGTCCCCGGCTACCGGGTGGCGATGAAGACCGGCACCGCACAGCAGCCCGACGGCGATGGAGGCTACAGCTCGAGCTACCTCGTCTCGATGGCCGGTTTCGCTCCTGCAGAGGCACCGCAGTTCGTCGTTTCGGTGAACCTGGCCGACCCGGTTAAGATGAATTCATCGGCTGCAGTCGCTCCCATCTTCCGGGATGTGACCACCCAGGTGCTGAAGAGCAGGGGAGTGCAGCCGTCCACGGAGCCGGCACCGAACCTGCCGCTCAGTTTTTGAACGACCTCATGAAGGATGGGCTCAGCGTGAACAATCAGGGCCCGATCAGCCTCAGGCCGGAACATCCGCAACGGCGGGCGCTCTCGCAGCTGGTGACCGAATTCGACCTCGACCTGCACGGATCAGCCGACGGCGTGGAGATCAGCGGTGTCAGCCTGAGCTCCGGTGCCGTCGAGCCCGGTGACCTCTACATCGGCATGCCGGGTGTCCGCGCCCATGGCGCCGCATACGCCGAGCAGGCGAAGGAACGCGGCGCCGTCGCGGTGCTGACGGACGACGCCGGACGAGACCTGGCCGCAGCGGCCGGCTTGCCGATCATCGTCGTGCCGGAGCCGCGTGCCGCCCTAGGCCACCTCGCCGCCTGGGTCTACCGCACCGCCGAAGAGCCGCCGACGCTGTTCGGTGTGACCGGCACCAACGGCAAGACGAGCGTGGTCTACCTCCTGAGCGGCATGCTCGCGCAACTCGGGATCGTCTCCGGGCTGAGTTCCACTGCGGAGCGGCGCATCGGCGAGCTCGCGGTGACGAGCTCCCTCACCACGCCGGAGGCCAGTGAGCTGCACGCGTTGCTCGCACGCATGCGCGAGTCCGAGGTGCGCGCGGTCGCCATCGAGGTCTCCGCCCAGGCGCTGACCAGGCACCGCGTCGACGGCATCGTCTTCGACGTCGTCGGCTTCACCAACCTCAGTCACGATCACTTCGACGACTACGGCGACTTCGACGAGTACTTCGCGGCCAAGCGGGAGCTGTTCGAACCCGATCGCGCACGACGTGGTGTCGTCACGATCGATTCCGAGTGGGGCGGCCGACTCGTCGAGCAGAGCCGGATCCCGGTGACGACCCTGACGACCCGCCCGGAGGTCGACGCCGACTGGCGCATGACGATCCTCGAGGAGACCGCCGGCTCCACGACGTTCCGACTCGACGGCCCCGGCGACCGGGTGCTGGTGACGAGCGTGCCCCTGCTCGGCTGGTTCATGGCGGCGAACGCCGCGCTCGCGATCGTGATGCTCGTCGAGTCCGGCGTGGAGTTCGACATGATCGCCCAGGCCCTCGAACGAGACGGTGGGATCGACGCCTACATCCCCGGGCGGGCCGAGCGGATCAGTGGCGACCGCGGCCCGGTCGTGTACATCGACTACGGGCACAGTCCCGACGCGTTCCTCAACACCCTCGCAGCCATCCGCGCCGTCACGCCGGGCCGCGTGATCATGGTGTTCGGCGCCGACGGAGACCGCGACACGACGAAGCGTCGCGACATGGGTGCGATCGCTGCACGGGGTGCCGACGTCGTGGTGGTCACCGACTTCCACCCACGGAGCGAGGACCCGGCGTCGATCCGACGCGTGCTCCTTGAGGCCGCCCGCGAAGCCGCGCCGGACGGCGAGCTGCACGAGGTCGCCGATCCGGCGACCGCCTTCCGCACGGCGCTGGCGCTTGCCGGTCAGGGCGACACCATCCTGTACGCCGGACCCGGGCATGAGGACTACCACGAGGTCGCCGGTGTGAAGCTCCCGTACTCGGCGCGCGACGACTCGCGTGAGGCGCTGCGAGAGGCAGGGTGGCTCTGATGATCGACCTGACCCTCACCGAGATCGCTGCTGCGACCGACGGCCGACTGATCCCCGGTTCGGCGGACCCCGGCCTCGTCGTGTCCGGCGTCGCCGACACCGACTCCCGACTCATCACGCCCGGCGACATCTTCGTCGCGAAGCCCGGCGAGGAGACCGACGGACACCTGTTCGCGGATGCGGCGGTCGCGAACGGCGCCGCCCTGCTCATCGTCGAACGGGAACTGGCCGTCGCCGTGCCGCAGATCGTCGTCGAGCACTCCGTGACCGCGCTCGGCGCCCTCGCCACCGAGGTCATCTCGAGGGTGCGCGCGCTCGGACGACTCCGGATCGTCGGCATCACCGGATCCAACGGCAAGACCACGACCAAGAACCTCCTGGCCGCGGTCCTCGAGCGGGTCGGCGAGACGGTCAGCCCGAAGGCCTCCTTCAACAACGAGGTCGGTGCACCGATCACCATGCTGCGCGTGACGAACGAGACGCGGTTCCTCGTCGCGGAGATGGGTGCCAGCGGCATCGGCGAGATCGCCCGACTCATCCGCATGGCGAAGCCCGACATCGGCGTGGTCCTGAAGGTCGGACTCGCCCACGCGGGGGAGTTCGGTGGGATCGAAGCGACCGTCACGGCGAAGACCGAGATGGTGTCCGAGCTGCTCCCGGAGGACGTCGCCGTCCTCAACCTCGACGATCCACGGGTGGCGGGCATGGCCGACGCCACCCGGGCACGCGTGCTCTGGTTCGGCCTCGACGATCGCGCCGCCGTTCGCGCGACCGACATCGTCGCGACGGCGTCCGGAACCGCGTTCACGCTGCACCTGCCCGACGGTTCCTCTGCGCCCGTCCGCTTCAAGGTGCTCGGCGAGCACCACGTCATGAACGCCCTCGCCGCGGCCGCAGCCGCCCACGAACTCGGTGGGGAGATCGACCTGATCGTCGACGCCCTCGAGAGCGTGAGCCGGGCGGAGCGCTGGCGGATGGAGCCCCTCGGTGGACGCGACGACGTGTCCATCATCAACGACGCCTACAACGCCAGCCCCGACTCGATGTCGGCCGCCATCCGGACCCTCGCCCAGATCGGTGCTGAACGCGGCCGGACCATCGCGGTCCTCGGCGCCATGAGCGAACTGGGCGACTGGGCGGGCGAGGAACACGACCGGATCGGGCTCCAGGTCGTCCGGCTCGGCATCGGCCGCCTCGTCGTGGTCGGCCCCGAGGCCCGCCGCATGCACATCACCGCGATCAACGAAGGGTCGTGGGACGGGGAGTCGGTGTACTTCGCGACCGCGGACGAGGCGTTCGCGTACTTGAGCGCGGAGATCGCCCCGGGCGACACCGTGCTCGTCAAATCGTCGAACGCGGCCGGACTCCGGTTGCTGGGCGATCGACTGGGGGAGTTGTACGCATGAGAGTCCTGTTGGCCGCGGGAGCGATCTCGCTGGCGTTCTCCCTCTTCCTGACCCCGCTCTTCATCAGAGCGTTCCGCAAGCTGGCCTGGGGCCAGTTCATCCGCGACGACGGACCGCAGAGCCACCACACGAAGCGCGGGACCGCGACGATGGGCGGCGTCATCATCATCGTCGGCACCCTCGTCGGTTTCTTCGCGAGCTATCTGATCTTCCAGGAACAGGTCGGCGTCTCGGCGCTCCTCGTCCTGCTGATGATGGTCGGTCTCGGCATCGTCGGGTTCATCGACGACTTCCTGAAGGTGCGGAAGAAGCAGAGTCTCGGCCTCGGCGGGTGGGCGAAGGTCGCCGGACAGCTCATCGTCGCGACGGTCTTCGCCGTCCTCGCGATCAACTTCCCGAACACCGAGGGGTTCACCCCGGCGTCGACCAACATCTCGATCATCCGCGACATCCCGATCAACTTCATGGCGATCGGCATCCCGGTGATCGGCATCCTGCTCTACATCCTCTGGACCTCGGTGATCGTGGCTGCGACGTCGAACGGTGTGAACGTCACCGACGGGCTCGACGGGCTGGCCACCGGCGCCTCGATCCTCGCGATCGGCTCGTACATCATCATCGGGTTCTGGCAGTTCAACCAGTCGTGCTTCAGCTCCTCGCTCGCCTCCGACGTGGCGTACAAGTGCTACGACGTCCGGGACCCGCTCGATCTCGCCGTGGTCGCGGCGGCGATCGTGGGCGCGCTCATCGGGTTCCTCTGGTGGAACACCTCGCCGGCGCAGATCTTCATGGGTGACAGCGGTTCGTTGGCGCTCGGTGGAGCGCTCGCGGCTCTGGCCATCCTCAGCAAGACCGAGCTCCTCCTGGTGCTCGTCGGTGGGCTGTTCGTGATCGAGGCCGGTTCGGTGATCGTGCAGCGCGCCTACTTCAAGGTCACCCACGGCAAGCGCATCTTCCTCATGAGCCCCATCCACCACCACTTCGAACTCAAGGGTTGGGCCGAGGTCACCGTCGTCGTCCGATTCTGGATCATCGGTGGTCTGCTCGTCGCCGCGGGTGTGGGTTCCTTCTACCTCGAGTGGTTGAGCCGTTGAGCGCCGAGCGCCTCGACGGACTCCGGAGCTGGCACGCCGACTGGCGGGGACTCCGGGTCGCCGTCCTGGGGCTCGGGATGACCGGGTTCTCCGTCGCCGACACGCTCACCGAGCTCGGCTCGGAGGTACTGGTCCTGGCAGGCGAGGCCGCGGACGAACGCGCCGAACTCGTCGGCGTCATCGGTGCGCGGCTCATCCAGCGGGACCTGTCGACCGTTCCGTCCGAGCTCGTCGAGTTCGCTCCGGAACTCGTCGTCGTCTCACCCGGATTCCACCCCGACCACTCCGTCGTCACCTGGGCACAGGCGACCGGGGTCGCCGTCTGGGGCGACATCGAGCTCGCCTGGCGGGTCCGCGACAAGGTCGGCACCCCGGCCGAGTGGATCTGCGTCACGGGCACGAACGGCAAGACCACGACCGTTCAGCTGACGGCGTCGATGCTCGTCGAGGCGGGCTTCCGCGCGGCGCCCTGCGGCAACATCGGCGTCCCGGTCCTGGACGCCGTCCGTGATCCGCAGGGCTTCGACTTCTTCGTCGTCGAGCTCTCGAGTTACCAGTTGCACACCCTCGGCCTGCAGGGCGGTCGGAGCATCGTCTCACCGCTCGCCAGCGTCTGCCTGAACCTCGCCGACGACCACCTCGACTGGCACGGCTCCGCCGAGGCGTACCGGGCGGCGAAGGCCGTGGTGTACGAGAACACGAAGGTCGCGTGCGTCTACAACCGCGCTGACGCGGCGACGATGTCGATGGTCGAGGAGGCCGAGGTCGTCGACGGTGCCCGCGCCGTCGGGTTCGGCCTCGACGTCCCCGGACCGAGCGACTTCGGCGTCGTGGACGGCATCCTGGTCGACCGCGCGTTCCTCGACGACCGTCGGACGAGCGCCCTCGAGATCACGACGGTCGAAGCGCTCGCCCAGCGCGGGCTCGCCGCCCCGCACATCGTCGCCAACATCCTGGCGGCAGCGGCACTCGCCCGGGCCGCCGGCATCACGGTCGAGGCCGTGCGCGACACCCTGCTGTCGTTCGGTCTGGACGCGCACCGGATCCAGCTCATCGCCCGGAGGCTCGAGGTGGACTGGATCGACGACTCGAAGGCCACCAACCCGCACGCCGCCGACGCATCGCTCGCCGCCTACCGCTCGGTGGTGTGGATCGTCGGAGGCCTGTTGAAGGGCGTCTCGATCGATCGTCTGGTGGAGCGGCACGCCGACCACCTGCGCGCGGCCGTCGTGATCGGCGCCGACCGCTCGGAGGTCCTCGCGGCATTCGCGCGACACGCGCCGACGTTGACCGTCATCGAGGTCGACGCAGCGGAGACTGAACACGTCATGCCGGAGGCCGTTCGCCGGGCCGCCGAGGTCGCGCAGGCAGGGGACACCGTGCTCCTCGCTCCTGCAGCCGCCTCGATGGACCAGTTCACGGACTACGGGCACCGTGGTCGCCTGTTCCAGGCCGCCGTCGAAGCAGAGCTGGGAGGTGAGGCGGATGATCGATCCGCCTCGCGCTGACCCGCGCCGCGTGCGGTCGTCGTCGTCCCGGATGATGGGGACCGCCTCAGGTAGTGGGACACCCGACGCGCCGACGTCGCCGAGAGGCATGTCGAGTGCGCGGATCTCGCTGGGCAAGGTGCTGCGTCCGGAGTCGAAGAACTACTTCCTCCTGCTGGGTGTCACCCTCTTCCTCGTCGGGCTCGGGCTCGTCATGGTGCTGTCCTCGTCCTCCGTCGAGTCCTACGAAGCCGGCGACGGGTATTTCGGGCTGTTCTGGCGCCAGGCGACGTTCGCGATGATCGGTGTCCCGCTCATGCTGATCGTGAGCCGCTTCCCGGCACGGTTCTGGAAGAAGTGGGCGTGGGTGTTCCTCCTCGTCGCGATGGGCCTGCAACTGCTCGTCTTCACACCGCTCGGCTACGAGATCGGCGGCAACCGCAACTGGATCGAGATCGGCGGCTTCACCGCGCAGCCCTCGGAAGCGGTCAAGCTCGCGCTGGTCGTGTGGCTCGGGCTCGTGCTGACGATCAAGCAACCGCGTCTCCTCGAGTGGAAGCACGCCCTGATCCCGGTCATCCCCTTCGCCGGTCTCTCCATCGGCCTCGTCCTGCTCGGTGGCGACCTCGGTACCGTCGTGATCATGGCCCTCATCGTGTTCTCGGCGCTGTACTTCGCCGGAGTGCGACTGCGCTACATCGCGATCCCGGTGGTCGCTGGGGCTGTGCTGTTCCTCATCATGGCCGTCACGAGCGCCAACCGCATGCAGCGCATCATGGCGTTCTTCGGCGACGGCAAGGGCGACTACGAGAACGCCGACTGGCAGTCGACCCACGGCACGTGGGCGCTGGCGAACGGCGGCCTCTGGGGCGTCGGTCTCGGCAACTCGCGCGCGAAGTACGGGTGGCTGCCGGCGATCTCGAACGACTTCATCTTCGCGGCGATCGGCGAGGAGCTGGGCCTCATCGGCGCCGTCCTCGTCCTCGGGCTGTTCGTCTTCCTCGCCGTCATGTTCATCCGGGTGATCCGTACCAGCGACGACTCCTTCGTCCGGATCACCACCGGCGCCATCATGGCCTGGATCATCGGCCAGGCACTCGTGAACATCGGCGTCGTCCTCGGAGTCCTCCCGGTGCTCGGCGTGCCGTTACCACTCCTGTCCTCGGGCGGCACGGCGCTGCTCACCACCCTCGTCGCGATCGGGATCGTCCTGTCGTTCGCCCGGGAGCGGGGGCGCCCCGCGTCCCAGCAGTCCCGTCGGTCACCCGCTCGACGTCCCCAATCCTCCGGAGTCACCCGATGACCACCTACCTTCTCGCCGGCGGCGGCACCGCCGGCCATGTCAATCCGCTGTTGGCGGTGGCCGACGGACTCCGCGCCAGAGACCCTGAAGCGACGATCCTCGTCGTCGGCACGGCGGAGGGCCTTGAGGCTCGACTCGTCCCGGAACGCGGTTACGAGTTGCTCACGATCCCCAAACTGCCCTTCCCCCGCCGTCCGAACATCGACGCACTCCGCTTCCCCGGTCGCCTCCGCCGGGCGGTCGCAGCCGTCGTCGCGATGATCCGAAAGCACCGCGTGGACGTCGTGATCGGTTTCGGTGGCTACGCGGCCGCGCCGGCGTACACGGCGGCCAGGCGCGCCGGCGTCCCGCTGGTCATCCACGAAGCGAACGCGCGTCCAGGCCTCGCGAACCGACTCGGTGCGAGGTACACGCCCTACGTCGGTGTCGCATTCCACCACACGCCCATCCGCAATGCACGTTTCGTCGGCATGCCGCTGCGTCGCGAGATCGAGGAGTTGGACCGCGAGACGCTCCGGCCGGCGGCCCTCGCCGAGTTCGGCCTCGTGTCGGACCGACCGCTGCTGCTCGTCACCGGCGGTTCGCTCGGCGCGAGACGGATCAACGCGACGATGAGTCAGAGCGCCGAGGACGTCGTCGCGGCCGGCTGGCAGGTGCTCCACATCACGGGTGCGAAGAGCGAGATCTCGGATCCGGGTGTCGACCACTACCACCTGCTCGAGTACTGCTCCCGGATGGAGCTCGCCATCGCCGCAGCCGACTTCGCGGTGTCGCGTGCGGGCAGCGCCACGGTCAGCGAGCTGTGTGCGGTCGGACTGCCGGCCGTCTACGTGCCCTATCCGGTCGGCAACGGTGAGCAGCGCTTCAACGCCGCCGACGTCGTGCGGGCCGGGGGAGCGGTTATGGTAGATGACGCGCAGTTCGTGCCGGCCTGGGTGCATGAGCACCTCGTCCCGTTGCTGAGCGATCGGCACCGGGTCGACGACCTGGCCGCCCAATCCAAGAGCGTCGGTGTCTCCGACGGCACGGCTCGCGTCATCGCCCTCATCGATGAGGCGCTCCAACCATCGGTGCAGCGCGTGCGCGGCCGGTGATCCAGTCTTCCCAGAAAGCGTGACACCGTGATCAAGCCAGACCCCACCGTCGAGATCCCCGCCGACCTCGGCGTCGTGCACTTCGTCGGCATCGGCGGCAGCGGGATGAGCGGCGTCGCACGGTTGTTCGTGAGCGCCGGATCACGCGTGACCGGCTCGGACGTGCGCGAGTCGAAGAACATCGACGCCCTCCGCGAACTCGGGGTCCCGGTCGCCATCGGCCACGATGCGCAGAACGTCGGTGATGCGGACACCCTCGTCGTGACCGGAGCGCTGTGGGCGGACAACCCCGAGTACCTGCTCGCGAAGGAACGGGGTCTGACGATCCTGCACCGGTCGCAGGCGCTCGCGTGGCTGACCTCCGGTACGCGACTCATCTCCGTCGCGGGGGCACACGGGAAGACGACGTCGACCGGCATGATCATCACGGCGCTCCTGGAGCTCGGTGCCGACCCCAGCTTCGTCAACGGTGGCGTGATCGAGTCCCTCGGGCTGAGCTCGGCCCGCGGCGCCGGAGAACTGTTCGTCGTCGAGGCGGACGAGTCCGACGGTTCGTTCCTGCTCTACGACACGGCCGTCGCGCTCATCACGAACATCGACCCCGACCACTTGGACCACTACGGCTCGCTCGAAGCGTTCGAGCAGGCGTTCGTGACCTTCGCCCAGCAGGCACGCGAACTCGTCGTCATCTCCTCGGACGACGCCGGCGCGGTCCGGATCACCCCGGCGCTCCGCGCGGCCGCCGACGGCAAACGCGTGCTGACCTTCGGAGAGGCCGCCGACGCGGACGTCCGACTGCACGACGTCGGCTCCACCGGCCCGGTCTCGTTCCAGCTCAGCTACGAGGGCACCAGCTACGCGGCGACACTCCGCGTGCCCGGGCGCCACAACGCCATCAACGCGGCCGGCGCCTTCGCGGTCCTCGTCGGTGTCGGGTTCGACCCGGCGGACGCGCTCCGAGGTATCACCGCCTTCGGCGGGACGCAGCGTCGATTCGAACTGCACGGTGTCGTCGACGGTGTGAGCGTCTACGACGATTACGCGCACCACCCCACCGAGGTCGCCGCCGCCCTCGCCGCAGCGCGCACGGTGGTCGGCGACGGACGCATCATCGCGGTCCACCAGCCGCATCTGTACAGCCGGACCCGCCTGTTCGCCCAGGAGTTCGCCGACGCCCTCGAACGGTACGCCGACCACACGGTCGTGCTCGAGGTCTACGGCGCGCGCGAGGACCCCGAGCCCGGTGTGACCGGTGCGACCGTGTCGACCCGGTTCTCCGACGCGGACCGCGTCGCATACATCGACGACTGGCAGCGCGCCGCGGACTACACGGCGACGGTCGTGCGACCCGGCGACTTCGTCATCACGCTCGGATGTGGCGACGTCTATCGGATCGTGCCGCAGCTCCTCGAGGCCATCGCCGGTCGCGAGTCCGTCTGATGGGCGTCCGGTGAAACGCCCGGACGGCTTCGACCCCGCGGCCAGCCCGCGCCCCGAGCGTCAGACGCGACCGTCGGCGTCCGCGCCGGTGGACCGCGCCGGCGCGCCTGCTGAGCCCATCGCCGAGCAGGAGACGGACGTCATCGAACTGGACGCCGCGCGGCTCCGGCCGAAGCGGTCGGGTGCCGGCGCACCGTCCCAGCCGTCGGGCTCGAAGTCGAAGGCGAAGTCGAAGTCGGCCTCATCGACGCCGGCACCATCGTCGAAGGTCGACGCGAAACCGGCGGCGGCGTCCTCCGCCTCGGCGACGGCGACCCTGGAGCGCCCGGACGAACCGGAGGATGAGGCGTTCCTCACCCCGCGTGAGGCCGCCAAGCTGCGACGTCGTCACGAACGCCAGGAGATCCGTCGGTTCACGGCCCGCAAGCGCGGCCGCCACCGTCCGTGGGTGATCGCGGCCGCGATCCTCGGCGTCCTGATCGTCGTCTCGCTCGCCGGAGCCTATTCGCCGCTGCTGGCCGTCCGGTCCATCGAGGTCGTCGGTGCGAGCCGGGTGAACCAGGCCGAGATCACCGAGGCGCTCAGCGACCAGCTGGGTCGCCCACTCGCACTGGTCGACGCGGGAGCCGTCAAGGCGGTGCTCGTCGGATACCCGCTCATCGCGAGTTACTCCCTCGAATCCCAGCCCCCGAGCACACTCGTCGTGCGGATCGTCGAACGCGAACCGGTGGGTGTGCTGCAGTCCGGATCGGTGTACACCCTGGTCGATGCAGCCGGGGTCACGATCGAGCGCAGCGACCAGCCGATCGCCGGGTATCCGACGCTCATGGTCACCGGCGGCCCGACCTCCAAGGGCTTCGTCGCCGCGGCCGCGGTGATTCGGGCGCTCCCGACGGATCTCCGCGCCCGCGTGGCGTCGGTCTCGGCGTCGACCGCGGACGACGTCACCCTCACGCTCGTGGACTCGCCCGCCGAGGTCGTGTGGGGGAGTGCGGAGGACTCGGTCCTGAAAGCGCGGATCCTCGCGACCACGATGGCGGCCACCGACCCGTCCCAGGTGAACCAGTACGACGTGTCGTCGCCGTCCGCCGCGATCGTCCGCTGAGGAAGCGCACCGGGATATTCCCGTCGATGTGCCGACACGCCCGGAAGCGTCCCGACACGGTCGGGGCTGGGCCCTAACGTCGTGCTCAGGACAGAAAATGCATACGCAGCATAACTTTAAACCTTAACTAGAGGTTGAGAGTTCTCACGGAGGCCTGAAGTGACTACAAACCAGAACTACCTCGCCGTCATCAAGGTCGTCGGTATCGGCGGCGGCGGTGTCAACGCGGTCAACCGCATGATCGAGCTCGGCCTCCGAGGCGTGGAATTCATCGCCATCAACACGGACGCGCAAGCGCTGCTGATGAGCGATGCCGACGTCAAGCTCGACGTCGGCCGCGAGATCACCCGCGGCCTCGGCGCCGGTGCCGACCCCGAGGTCGGACGCCGTGCGGCGGAGGATCACGCCGAGGAGATCGAAGAGGCCATCGCCGGCGCCGACATGGTGTTCGTCACCGCCGGTGAGGGTGGCGGTACCGGAACCGGTGGCGCACCCGTCGTGGCGCGGATCGCGAAGTCGATCGGTGCGCTGACCATCGGTGTCGTCACGAAGCCGTTCGGCTTCGAGGGTCGTCGCCGTCAGGCCCAGGCCGAGCTCGGCGTCGCCCGCCTGAAGGAGGAGGTCGACACGCTCATCGTCGTGCCGAACGACCGCCTGCTGGAGATCAGCGACCGCGGGATCAGCATGCTCGAGGCGTTCGCGACCGCCGACCAGGTGCTGCTCGCCGGTGTCCAGGGGATCACCGACCTCATCACCACCCCCGGCCTCATCAACCTGGACTTCGCCGACGTCAAGTCGGTCATGCAGGGGGCCGGCTCCGCCCTCATGGGTATCGGTTCCTCGCGTGGCGCTGATCGTGCCATCAAGGCGGCTGAACTCGCCGTCGCCTCCCCGCTGCTCGAAGCGAGCATCGAGGGCGCCCACGGTGTCCTGCTGTCCATCCAGGGTGGCTCGAACCTCGGCATCTTCGAGATCAACGACGCCGCCAAGCTCGTCCAGGAGGCCGTGCACCCCGAGGCGAACATCATCTTCGGTGCGGTCGTCGACGACACCCTCGGCGACGAGGTGCGCGTGACGGTCATCGCCGCCGGATTCGACGGTGGCGAGCCCCTCACCAGGACGGCTGCTTCACCGGCCGACGCGGTCATCTCCGGCGGCGTCATGAGCACCTCGGACGAGGCGCCCAGCGCTCCGATCAGCACCTCGGCCAACACGGCCTCCGAGTCGTCCGAGCACCGCTCGGCGCCTGCTGCGGCACCGGTCGCCTCGGGTGGCGACTGGGGCTCCAGGCAGAACGCGTCCTCGCCCTTCTCCGGTGCGACGCACCGTCAACCCGATGCGGTCGTCGAGACCGCCGTCGTCGACCCCTCGTTCGACGACGAGGGCGAGCTGGACATCCCCGACTTCCTGAAGTAGTGGGCGGCGACACGATCACCCCGGCCGGATCGGGCTCTTCGGAGCCCGATCCGGCTCTGCTCGATCGCCTCGCCGCGATCCGCGGCCGCGTCGCAGACGCTGCCCGTGCGGCCGGTCGCACCCACGAGCCGACGCTCATCGTCGTGACGAAGTTCCATCCGGTCGCACTCGTGCAGCAGCTCGCGGCCGCGGGGGTCACCGACGTGGGGGAGAACCGACACCCGGAGGCCCGCGACAAGGCCGAGGCGGCCGCCGGACTCGGGTTGCGGTGGCACTTCATCGGCCAGTTGCAGACGAACAAGGCCAAGCAGGTGCGTCGATACGTCGACGCCGTGCACTCGGTGGACCGGCCCGAACTCCTGCGCGCGCTGTCGTCACCGGACCGCCTCCTCGAGGTGTTCCTCCAGGTGAACCTGACCGACGACCCGGGTCGCGGCGGTGTGGTCGGCGACGAGGCGCTGGAAAGGCTCGCCACGGAGACGCTCGAAGCCGAAGGCGTCCTCCTGCGAGGCGTGATGGCCGTCGCCCCGCTCGACGAGCCGCCGGCCGCCGCGTTCGCGCGGGTCGTCACGGCGTCCGCGCGGGTGCGATCCCTCGCTCCGCAGGCCGACGGCCTGTCGATCGGGATGAGCCACGACTACGTCGAGGCGATCGAAGCGGGCGCGACACACCTACGCATCGGCACGGCAATCACCGGGAATCGTCCGGTGTGACGTTAATCTCGAAGGTGCAAGGACCGCAGATCACGGAGGAAACGATGTCGAACCCACTGAAGAAGACCATGGTGTACCTCGGGCTCGCCGACGATGATCTCGAGTACGAGCAGCAGCACGCTGCCCAGGCCGAGCCCACGCAGCAGGCCGAGCCTCGCCGGGCAGAACGTCCCGAGCGCGCAGAGCGTGTCGAGCGCGTCGAGAAGGCCGCTCCCGTGACCCCGCTGCGCAAGCCGGTCCCGGTCCGTCAGCCGGTCGCCCCGAGCTCCGACCTCAACGAGATCCTCACGGTGCACCCCAAGCAGTACCGCGATGCTCAGATCATCGCCGAGAGCTTCCGCGACGGTGTCCCGGTCATCATCAACCTCTCCCAGATGAGCGACGGCGACGCCCGACGCCTCATCGACTTCGCCAGTGGCCTCTCGCAGGGCCTCTACGGGAAGATCGAGCGAGTGACGAGCAAGGTCTTCCTGCTCTCGCCCGAGCACGTCGCCGTTTCCGGCGACAACGGGCAGGGCGCACCGGAAGCGACCGAGGCGACCTTCTTCGCTCAGTCATAATCGAGGGGTGGCTTCTCTCATCTCCGTGATCGGCACGATCCTCTATCTCGCGCTGCTCCTGTACTTCTTCGTCCTTTGGGCGCGGTTCATCCTCGACCTGGCTCGGGTACTCCGCCCGCAGTGGCGACCGTCGGGCGTCGGCCTGGTCCTCGCCGAGCTCAGTTTCACGGTCACCGACCCGCCGATCCGGTTCTTCCGACGTGTCCTGCCGCGCGTCGCGGTCGGTCCCGTCGCGCTCGACTTCGGTTGGACGCTGACGATGCTGTGTTGCATCATCGCGATGACGCTCGTCCAGCTCCTGTAGCCGCCGACGTCGGAGCCCGCGCAGGGTTCGCGACGATTGTGCGGCTACGATAGAACGCCCGTCACCTGACGGGAAGCTCCGACGCTGACAACATGTCTCACCCACTGGGTCAGACTTTGCTAGCGTGGGGGCGTTGTACACAGATTTTCGATTCGACAGTGAAGGTGGTTCGCTATGGCGCTCACTCCCGAAGACGTGGTCCAGAAGCGGTTTCAGCAGACCAAGTTCCGCGAAGGCTACGACCAGGACGAGGTGGACGACTTCCTCGACGAGGTCGTCGTCGAACTGCGTCGCCTCATCCAGGAGAAGGACGAGGTCCAACAGAAGCTGACCGCGGCCGAGGCCAAGGTCGCCGAGCTGCAGAAGGGCGGCTCCTCCGCTCCCGCCGCGCTCGCAAAGGCTGAGCCCGCTCCCGCACCGGCTCCGGTCGTCGCACCCGCAGCGGCTCCCGCCGCCGAGTCGACCGACAACACGGCCGAGAGCTCCAACAACCTCCTGCAGCTGGCCCGCCGCCTGCACGACGAGCACGTCGCAGAGGGCGCTCAGCGTCGCGACGCACTCATCGCCGAAGGTCACGCGACCGCGGCACGCGTCGTCGCCGAGGCCGAGGCCAAGCAGCGCGCACAGATGCAGATCCTCGAGCAGGAGCGCTCCGTGCTGGAGCACAAGATCGACGAGCTGCGCAACTTCGAGCGTGAGTACCGCTCGCAGCTCCGCGGCTACATCGAGGGTCAGCTGAAGGACCTCGACGCCTCGTCGTCGAGCTCCGCACCCGATGCGAAGTCCGGCGTCACCGCCGACAGCGCAGCGGTCTAGCGCAGACACCCGGTTGTCTCCCGCATCACCGTCGAAGGCCAGCGCCAGGACTCTTGCAGTCCTGGCGCTGGTTGCCGTCGTGGCCTATTCGGCCGATCAGTTCACCAAGTTCCTCGTCACCACCAACCTGACGGTCGGTGAGTCCGTCCCCGTCTTCGGACAGGCGCTGGTCCTGTACTTCGTCAAGAATTCGGGTGCCGCCTTCTCGCTGGGGGCCGGCTACACCTGGATCTTCTCGATCCTCGCCGCGGTCGTCGTCGTCGTCATCGTCTGGTTCGCGCGCCGCATCCGTTCGCGTGCGTGGGCGATCGTCTTCGGTCTGCTCCTCGGCGGCGTGCTCGGCAATCTGACCGACCGCCTCTTCCGAGAGCCGTCCTTCGGCCTCGGCCACGTCGTCGACTTCATCTCGACGCCCTGGATGCTCCCCGCGATCTACAACGTGGCCGACATCTGCATCGTGGTCAGCATGGCGCTGTTCATCCTCCTGACCCTCTTCGGTGTCAACCTCGACGGCACGCGCACGACGCGAGCGAGTGAACGAGCCGCCCAGGAGGCGGAGGACCGCGAGGCCGAAGCCGACGCGGCCGTCCTCGATCCTGCGGAGCCTGGCGACGCGAGCCCGGACGCAGGTCGCCCGTGAACGAGTCCCGCAGTCTGTACGTCCCCGACGGACTCGACGGCGAGCGCGTCGACGCCGGACTCGCCAAGCTCCTGGGCTTCTCGCGCAGCTACGCTGCCGAGGTGGCCTTGGCCGGCGGTGTCACCATGAACGGGAAGTCGGTCGACAAGTCCGATCGCCTGCTCGGCGGCGCCTGGCTCGAGATCGAATGGACGCCTCGGCGGGAGGCCGTGATCGTCCCGATCGCCGTCCCCGACCTCGGCATCGTCCACGACGACGACGAGATCGTCGTCGTCGACAAGCCTGCGGGCGTCGCGGCGCATCCCTCGGTCGGTTGGGAGGGCCCGACGGTGCTCGGCGCCCTCGCGGCGGCGGGCTTCCGTATCTCGACCTCGGGAGCCGCCGAGCGCGCGGGCATCGTCCATCGGCTGGACGCCGGGACGAGCGGCCTCATGGTCGTCGCGAAGACCGAGCGGGCCTACACCTGGCTCAAACGGGCCTTCCACGACCGCGAGGTCGAGAAGATTTACCGCGCTGTGGTGCAGGGGCATCCCGATCCACTCGCCGGCACCATCGACGGACCGATCGGCCGCCATCCACGTCACGACTGGCGGTTCGCCGTGACCGCCGACGGCAAGCCGTCGATCACGCACTACGAGACGCTCGAGGCGTTCCCGTACGCCTCGCTGCTCGAGGTGCACCTGGAGACCGGCCGCACCCACCAGATCCGCGTGCACATGGCGGCCCAGCGGCACCCCTGCGTCGGCGACGCGATGTACGGAGCAGACGCTGCGCTCTCAGCGCGGCTGGGGCTGAACCGCCAGTGGCTCCACGCCACGAAGCTCGGGTTCGCCCACCCGGCCACGGGGGAGTTCGTGCGGTTCGAGGCTGCCTATCCGGCGGACCTCCAGCACGCCCTGTCCGTGCTCGAACTCGACTGAACCGACGCCCAGCCCTCCCGGCGCCATGCGTGACGACGTCGCAGGAGTCGACCGTCAGCGGTGACGGTTAGGCTGGAGCACAGACCACCTCGGCGTCCGCGCCGAACCCCACAGCACGATCCCCGGAGGCGCCGTCCGTGCCCACGTCCACCGATTCGTTCGTCCATCTGCACGTCCACAGCGAGTATTCGATGCTCGACGGAGCAGCCCGCGTGAAGCCGCTCATCCAGGCCGCGGTCGAGCAGGGCATGCCCGCCGTCGCCGTGACCGACCACGGCAACATGTTCGGTGCCTTCGACTTCTGGCGCACGGCGACCGATGCCGGGATCAAGCCGATCATCGGGACCGAGGCGTACATCACCCCGGGGACCGCGCGCGGCGACCGGACGCGGATCAAGTGGGGCGACGGTGGGGGAGACGACGTCTCCGGCGCCGGCGCCTACACCCACATGACCTTGCTCTCGGAGACCACCGAGGGGATGCACAACCTGTTCCGGCTCTCGTCGAAGGCGTCGATCGAGGGGTACTACTTCAAGCCGCGCATGGACCGCGAGATCCTGAGCCAGTACAGCGCCGGCCTCATCGCGACGACCGGATGCCCGAGCGGCGAGGTGCAGACGCGACTCCGTCTCGGCCAGTACGACGAAGCGGTCAAGGCCGCGGCTGACTTCCGTGACATCTTCGGCGCGGAGAACTACTTCTGCGAGATCATGGACCACGGGCTCGGGATCGAGCGCCGGATCATGGCCGACCTCATCAGGCTGTCCAAAGACCTCGGTCTCCCGCTCCTCGCGACGAACGACCTCCACTACACGCACGCCGCGGACGCCAAGGCCCACGCCGCCCTCCTCTGCGTGCAGTCCGGCTCCACCCTCAACGACCCGAACCGGTTCAAGTTCGACGCCGACGAGTTCTACCTGAAGTCCGCGGACGAGATGCGCCGGCTGTTCCGCGAGTATCCCGAGGCGTGCGACAACACCCTCGCGATCGCCGAGCGGTGCGATGTCGCCTTCGACACCTCGGCCAACTACATGCCGCGATTCCCCGTGCCGGAGGGCGAGAACGAGGAGAGCTGGTTCATCAAGGAGGTCGAGACCGGGCTGAACCTGCGGTACCCGAACGGGATCCCCGCCGACGTCCGGGAACGGGCGAACTACGAGACGCGCGTCATCGTGCAAATGGGCTTCCCCGGGTACTTCCTCGTCGTCGCCGACTTCATCCAGTGGTCGAAGCGCAACGGCATCCGGGTCGGTCCTGGTCGTGGTTCCGGTGCCGGTTCCATGGCGGCGTATGCGATGCAGATCACCGACCTCGACCCACTCCGCCACGGCCTCATCTTCGAGCGGTTCCTCAACCCCGACCGCGTGTCGATGCCCGACTTCGACGTCGACTTCGACGACCGTCGCCGCGGCGAGGTCATCAAGTACGTCACCGAGAAGTACGGCGACGAGCGCGTCGCGCAGATCGTCACGTACGGCACCATCAAGGCCAAGCAGGCGCTCAAGGACTCGTCGCGCGTCCTCGGCTTCCCGTTCGGCATGGGCGACAAGCTGACGAAGGCCATGCCGCCGGCGGTCATGGGCAAGGACATCCCGCTCGAGGGCATCCTCGACACCAAGCACCCGCGGTACAAGGAGGCGGTCGATCTCCGTGGCATCCTCGACACCGACCCGGAGGCGCGGACCGTCTTCGAGACCGCGCTCGGCATCGAGAACCTGAAGCGCCAGTGGGGCGTGCACGCGGCCGGCGTGATCATGTCGAGCGACCCGCTCATCGACATCATCCCGATCATGAAGCGCGAGCAGGACGGCCAGATCGTCACGCAGTTCGACTACCCGGCGTGCGAGTCCCTCGGATTGATCAAGATGGACTTCCTCGGGTTGCGCAACCTGACGATCATCAACGACGCCCTCGACAACATCAAGAGCAACCGCGACATCGAACTCGTCCTCGAAGACCTCGAACTCGACGACCGCGGTGCGTACGAACTCCTGTCCCGAGGCGACACCCTCGGGGTGTTCCAGCTCGACGGCGGACCGATGCGCGCGCTGCTGCGCCTCATGAAGCCCGACAACTTCGAGGACATCTCGGCGCTGATCGCCCTGTACCGGCCCGGGCCGATGGGCGCGAACTCGCACACGAACTACGCGCTGCGGAAGAACGGCCTCCAGGAGATCACCCCGATCCACCCGCAGCTCGAGGAACCGCTCTCCGAGATCCTGTCGACGAGCTACGGCCTCATCATCTACCAGGAGCAGGTGATGGCGATCGCGCAGAAGGTCGCCGGCTTCTCCCTCGGGCAGGCCGACATCCTCCGTCGTGCGATGGGTAAGAAGAAGAAGTCCGAACTGGACAAGCAGTTCGAGGGCTTCTCCGGCGGCATGGTCGCGAACGGCTTCTCGATGGAGGCCGTCAACAAGCTGTGGGAGATCCTCCTCCCGTTCTCGGACTACGCGTTCAACAAGGCGCACTCCGCCGCCTACGGGGTCATCTCCTACTGGACGGCGTACCTCAAGGCGCACTACCCGGCCGAGTACATGGCCGGTCTGCTGACGAGTGTCGGCGACTCCAAGGACAAGATGGCGCTCTACCTCAACGAGTGCCGCCGCATGGGGATCCAGGTCCTGCCGCCCGACGTCAACGAGTCCATCGGGTTCTTCGCCGCAGTCGGGGAGGACATCCGGTTCGGTCTGGGTGCCGTCCGCAACGTCGGTTCGAACGTCGTGGAGCTCATCCGGCAGGCACGCGAGCGCGAGGGCCGGTTCACCTCGTTCCACGACTTCCTCCGCAAGGTGCCGTTGCCGGTGGCGAACAAGCGGACCATCGAGTCGCTCATCAAGGCCGGCGCGTTCGACTCCATGGGCGACAGCAGACGTGCGCTCTACGAGATCCACGAGGACGCCGTCGACTCGGTCGTGAAGGACAAGCGTGCCGAGGCGTCCGGGAGCATCGGCTTCGACTTCGACAGCCTGTTCGCCGAGGTCGGCGAGGTGCCGCTCGCGAGCGTCCCCGCGCGTCCCGACTGGAGCAAGCGCGACAAGCTCAACTTTGAACGGGAGATGCTGGGGCTGTACGTCTCGGACCACCCGCTGGCCGGACTCGAGATCGAGTTGGCGAAGCACGCCACGACGACCATCACCGACCTCATGACCTCCGAGGGCATGGACGGCGAGACCGTCGTGATCTCGGGGCTCGTCACGAGTGTCCAGCATCGGATCGCCAAGGCCTCCGGCAACCAGTACGGCATGATCCAGGTCGAGGACTTCGGCGGCGAGATGACCGCCATGTTCATGGGTAAGGCGTATCAGGAGTTCGCCTCCGAACTCGTCGGCGACTCGATCGTCGTGGTCCGCGGACGGGTCAGTGTCCGAGACGACGGGATGAACCTCCACGCGTACAGCATCTTCTCGCCCGAACTGCCCGAGGCCGGTGCCGACCGCATGCTCCAGCTGTCGATGGCCGACGCCCGGGCGACGACCGAGACGGTGACCACGCTGAGCGACGTGCTGACGCGGCACGCTGGGTCGACCGAGGTCCGATTGAAGCTCATCCGAGGCGAGATCGCGCGGGTGTTCGAGCTGCCCCATCGCGTCAGTCTCTCGTCCGGACTCTTCGGCGAGCTGAAGTCCCTGCTCGGCCCGAACTGTCTCGGCTGACCCCGCTCGGAGGCGGGCGGCAGCCGGGACGGACCGCTGCGGACGATAGGCTGTGACGGCCATGATCACCACCATTGACCTCAGGGGAGTGCGGCCGAGCCGCACCGAGCTCCTGGACATGCTGCCCCGTCCCGTCGTCGACATCACCGCGGCAGCGCATGCCGCGCAGGCGCTGATCGACGCCGTCCGAGCGGACGGTTCCGAGGCCCTCTTGGCGCAGGCAGACCGGTTCGACGGGGGACGCCCCGAGCGGATCCGCGTCCCACAGGCCGAGATCGACGCCGCCGTCACGGCACTCGGGCCGGCCGTGCGCGCCGCGCTCGTGGAGGCCATCGACCGGGTCCGGACCGCCACGAGAGCGCAGGTCCCGCCGGAGCGCACGACCGAGCTCGCCGACGGCGCGACCGTCGTGCAGCGCTGGGCCCCGGTCGGCCGTGTCGGCCTCTACGTCCCGGGCGGGAAGGCCGTCTACCCCTCGAGTGTCGTCATGAACGTCGTGCCGGCCCAGGAGGCCGGCGTCGGTTCCGTGGCGCTCGCTTCGCCCCCGCAGCGCGAGTTCGGCGGCCGCGTCCACCCGACGATCCTCGGTGCCGCAGGGTTGCTCGGGGTGACCGAGGTCTACGCCATGGGCGGCGCCGGAGCGATCGGTGCGTTCGCCTACGGGGTACCCGACCTCGCCCTCGACCCGGTCGACGTCGTGACCGGTCCCGGCAACATCTTCGTGGCGGCCGCCAAACGCCTCGTGAAGGGGCAGGTGGGGATCGACGCCGAGGCCGGGACCACCGAGATCCTGGTCATCGCGGACGCCGGCGCCGATGCCCGGCTCGTCGCAGCCGACCTCGTCAGCCAGGCGGAACACGACGAGGCGGCGGCATCGCTGCTCGTCACCGACAGTGCTGCGCTCGCCACCGCGGTGGAGGAGTGGCTGCAGCGGTACGCCGCAGGCACCCGTCACGGAGCGCGCGTCGTCGAGGCCCTGGGCGGGCCGCAATCGGCGATCGTGCTCGTCGACGACCTCGAGGCCGCCGTGGCGTTCAGCAATGCGTACGGACCGGAGCACCTCGAGGTGCAGACACGCGACCCGGAGTCGCTCCTCGGCGCCATCACCAACGCCGGCGCGATCTTCCTCGGCGACCACACCCCGGTGAGCCTCGGGGACTACCTGGCCGGGTCGAACCACGTCCTCCCGACGGGCGGCCAGGCACGGTTCTCCTCGGGCCTCGGAGCGTTCACCTTCCTCCGGCCGCAGCAGGTCGTCCGGTACGACGAACCGGCGCTCCGTCAGGTCGCGGCCCACATCGTCGCCCTCTCGGGCTCGGAGGACCTGCCGGCGCACGGTGAGGCGGTGACGGCCCGGTTCGGGCTCGTCGATGCCGAGATCCGTGCGGCGGACGACACCGCCGCCCCCACCACCCCCGAGGGAGCCCGCTGATGTACTGCCCGTTCTGCCGCCATCCGGATTCCCGTGTGATCGACTCGCGCACCAGCGACGACGGACTCGCCATCCGCCGACGCCGGCAGTGCCCCGAGTGCGGGAGGCGCTTCAGCACCATGGAGACCTCGAGTCTCGGCGTGATCAAGCGTTCCGGCGTGGTGGAGCCCTTCAGCCGGGAGAAGGTCGTGAGTGGTGTCCGCAAGGCCTGCCAGGGCCGCCCGGTGACGGACTCCGACCTCGCCGTGCTGGCTCAGCGGGTGGAGGAGTCCATCCGCGCCACCGGCGCGTCGCAGATCGACGCGAACGACATCGGTCTGGCGATCCTCGCGCCGTTGCGGGAGCTGGATGAGGTCGCGTACCTCCGCTTCGCCAGTGTGTACCAGGCCTTCGAGTCGCTCGACGACTTCGAGTCCGCGATCGCGCTGCTCCGCGTCGAGCACGCTTCCGGTGCCGCCCCCGTGCCGTCCGAGGAGCTCTGAGCCGTGTACCGCTTCCTCTTCTCGCAGGTGCTGTCCAAGCTCGATCCCGAACGCGCACACCACCTGGCCTTCGACGTCATCCGCTCGCTTCCCGCGACCGGCTTAGGCCCCGTCATCAGGCGCTGGACGGCGCCGCGACTCGACCAGTCGGTGGAGACGCTGGGGCTGCGGTTCGAGACCCCGTTC
This sequence comes from Plantibacter sp. CFBP 13570, assembly GCF_014841395.1. Classification (NCBI taxonomy): domain Bacteria; kingdom Bacillati; phylum Actinomycetota; class Actinomycetes; order Micrococcales; family Microbacteriaceae; genus Plantibacter; species Plantibacter sp. CFBP 13570. The sequence goes on from NZ_JACYTW010000012.1 coordinate 64,973, forward strand.
GGTGTCGCCGCCGGCTTCGACAAGGACGGCAAGGGCGTCCTCGGCCTCGGACTCCTCGGGTTCGGCCATGTCGAGGTGGGCACGATCACGGCGATCCCGCAGCCGGGCAACCCCAAGCCCCGGCTGTTCCGACTCATCGCCGATCGGGCGGTCGTCAACCGCATGGGCTTCAACAACGGGGGAGCCGACCAGGCCAGGCGTCGGCTCGAACGGACCGCGCGGGTGAGCCGCCGACCCGTCCTCGGCGTGAACATCGGCAAGAGCCGTGTCGTGGACGTCGCCGACGCCACGGCCGACTACGTCCGGAGCGCGACGCTCCTCGCGCCCGTGGCCGACTACCTCGTGGTCAACGTCAGCTCGCCGAACACCCCTGGGCTCCGCGGCCTCCAGGAGCTCGACCAGCTCGCGCCGCTGCTCGAGGCCGTCCGCGCCGCCGGCGGTTCGACGCCGTTGCTCGTCAAGATCGCGCCCGACCTGAGCGATGCGGAGGTCGACCGCATCGCAGAGCTGGTCGTCGAACTCGGCCTGGACGGCGTCATCGCGACGAACACGACCATCTCGCGCGACGGACTGACCACCGATCCCGCCATCGTCGAGGCGGCCGGGGCCGGCGGACTGTCCGGTGCACCGCTGGCCGCCCGCTCGCTCGTCGTCCTGCGGCGCATCCGGGCCATCGTGCCCCCGGAGTTGTGCGTCATCTCGGTCGGGGGCGTCGACACCGCCGAAGACGTCCAGGAGCGCTTGGACGCAGGAGCAACCCTCGTGCAGGGCTACACGGCGTTCCTCTACCGCGGGCCGCTCTGGGCGAGGCACATCAACCGCGGGCTCGACCGGCTGGCTCGAACCGGCCGCTGAGCGGCACCACGCGTCATCGACGACGAACGCCCGCCGGTCTGGGACCGGCGGGCGTTCGGTTTCGTGGGACTACTTGTTGGGGAACTGGCCGCGCTTGACCTGCGGCTTGGGCAGGCGGAGCGGGCGCAGCTGCAGCGCTCGCATGGCGGCGTACCAGCGCACGCCGCGCTCGTCCTGCCCGAACTTCGCCCGCAGCGCCTTCCGGACGCGGAAGCCGAGGAAGAAGCAGTCGGCGATCGCGATGATGAAGAACACCCAGAGGGTGAGCATGCCGTAGACCTGGATCTCGGGCACCGGCATGAAGGTGAGGATGATCACGAGGAACATCACCGGGATCATGAACTCGCCGATGTTGAACCGGGCGTCGACGTAGTCGCGGACGAACTTCTTCTGCGGACCGCGCTCGCGTGCCGGGAGGAACTTGTCGTCGCCGGCGGCCATGCCGGCCTGCGCCCGCCGCCGTGCCTCGGCCTGCTGCGCCTTCGCCGCCTTCGAGGCCTCCTTGCGGTCGGAGGGGACGAGCGGACGCTTGTTCTGCGCCTCGCGTTCCGCCCGTGAGGGGGTGGGTCGACCCTTCGCCTCCTTGGCTCCGCGGGCGAGGCGCTCAGCCGTCTGCGCTGCGGTCTCGACGATCGGCTCTGATGCCGGGGTGCTCTGCTGTTTGGCCACGATGGAACGTCCTTGATTCGGGGATTCCCTTAAGATTACTCGCATGACGACAGGTACCACGACGGAATCGACCCAAGACCCACGCAACGACCAGGAAGTCCTCGCTCGGCTGCGCGAATCCGTCGCCGGTGCGTTGCCGTCCTCGATCGCCGATCTGTCGGCGCTCGTCCGCATCCCCTCGGTGTCGTGGTCGGCGTTCGACGCGGCCGAGGTGGCGCGGAGTGCCGAAGCGGTCGCGGAGCTCGCCCGCGGTCTCGGTGTCTTCGACGAGGTCTCGGTGCGCCGGTCCGCCATCGACGGCGGAGCGGAGCTCGGACAGCCCGCCGTGCTGGCCCGCCGCGAACCACGGAACGGCCGACCGACCGTGCTGCTCTACGCGCACCACGACGTCCAGCCCCCCGGAAGCGACGACAAGTGGGACTCGCCGCCGTTCGAGCCGACCGTCCGCGACGGCCGCATCTACGGACGGGGCGCGGCTGACGACAAGGCCGGCGTCATGTCCCACATCGCCGCGATCCGAGCCGTCACCGAGGTCCTCGGCTCCGACCTCGACCTCGGTATCGTGCTGTTCATCGAGGGCGAGGAGGAGTTCGGCTCACGATCCTTCGGCTCCTTCCTGGAGGAGCACCGCGACACCCTCGCGGCGGACGTGATCGTCGTCGCCGACAGCGACAACTGGGACGAGCGGACACCGGCGCTGACGATCGGTCTGCGTGGCAACGTCACGTTCCGGCTGCGCGTGAAGACCCTCGACCACGCCTCCCACTCCGGGATGCTCGGGGGAGCGGTGCCGGACGCGATGCTGGCCACGGTCACCCTGCTCGCGACCCTGTGGGACGCGGACGGTTCGGTGGCGGTCGACGGACTCACCTCGCACGACGCCGTCACCCCGGAGTTCGACGAGGCGCAGCTCCGCGCCGAGTCCGGACTGTCCGAGGGGGTCTCGCCCATCGGACGCGGCTCCATCCTCAGCCGGATCTGGTCGCAGCCCGCGATCACCGTCACGGGCATCGACGCACCGTCGGTGGCCAACGCCTCGAACACGCTCATCCCGGAGGTGTCGGTGCGCATCAGTGCGCGGATCGCCCCCGGGCAGGATCCGGCCGAGGCCTACCGTGCACTCGAGGCCCACCTCCTCGCCAACAGCCCGTTCGGCGCACAGCTGACGATCGACGAGGTCGACCAGGGGAGCCCGTTCCTCGTGGACACGAGCGGTTGGGCCGTCGCCGAGGCGAAGCGCGCCATGGCCGACGCCTGGGAGGTCGAGCCCGTGGAGACGGGCGTCGGCGGATCGATCCCGTTCATCGCCGACCTCGTCCGGGTCTTCCCGGACGCCCAGATCCTCGTCACCGGTGTCGAGGACCCGCACTCGCGCGCCCACAGCCCGAACGAGTCGCTGCACCTCGGCGTCTTCCAGAAGGCGATCCTCACGGAGGCGGTGCTCCTCGCTCGCCTGGCGGCCGCACCCCGCCCGTCCGCCGACGCGTAGTCGGCGCCGGACGCCCCGCCGGAACCACGGGGTGCGTCCGGCGCGGCAGGCGGTAGAATCTCACACAGGCGTCGACCCGGCGCCGCCAGACCTCGCGAGGAGCATCATGAGCGACACCATCCTGACCGAGACCAAGATCGACGCGGCTCACGGCGTCGGCCTGTCCGACACGGCGGCGCAGAAGGTCAAGAGCCTCCTCGAGCAGGAGGGTCGCGACGACCTCCGTCTCCGCGTGGCCGTCCAGCCGGGTGGGTGCTCGGGCCTCATCTACCAGCTGTACTTCGACGAGCGCATGCTCGACGGCGACGCCACGGTCGACTTCGACGGTGTCGAGGTGATCGTCGACAAGATGAGCGTCCCCTACCTCGACGGCGCCAAGATCGACTTCGAGGACACCATCCAGAAGCAGGGGTTCACCATCGACAACCCCAATGCCGAGGGCAGCTGCGCCTGCGGCGACAGCTTCCACTGAGCCAGATTCTTCCTGAAGGGGAAATTACCCGGTCGCGGGTGGTTTCCCCTTCGTCATTCCGGTCACGATCCCGCACCGCGGACGCGAATGGTCCGGCGTTCACCGCCCATCCCCACTAGACTGGGGGGCGATCCACAGGTGTGTATTCGAAAGGTTTCAGAGGTGCGCTCGACTCGTCGTCTCAGATGGGCTGCCATTCCGGTCGCAGCCACACTCGCCATAGTCCTGGCGGGTTGTACGCAGGCGGAACTGCATGGTTACCTGCCGGGATTCGTCGAGGGCGAATCTCCCGTCACGAACCACACGGACCGCATCGCGGGCCTGTGGGTGACGGCATGGCTGGTGCTGCTCGCAGTCGGTGTCATCACGTGGGGGCTCATCATCTGGGCCGTCATCGTGTACCGACGTCGCAAGGGGCAGACCGGTCTCCCGGTCCAGCTGCGGTACAACATGCCGATCGAGATCTTCTACACGATCGTCCCGCTCATCCTGGTCCTCGGCTTCTTCGCCTTCACGGCCCGCGACCAGAACGCGATCGAGACCCAGTACGAGGATCCCGACGTGGCCATCGAGGTCTTCGCCAAGCAGTGGGCGTGGGACTTCGTGTACGACGAGGCCGTCAACGGCCAGGACGTCTGGACCGCAGGCGTGCAGGCCGATGAGAAGCCCGGTGGCGTCATCGACCAGGACGCCCTCCCCACGCTCTACCTGCCCGTCGGCAAGACGGTGAAGATCGCGCTGCAGTCGCGCGACGTCATCCACTCCTTCTGGGTCATCGACTTCCTCTACAAGAAGGACATGATCCCGGGCAAGACGAACTACATGTCCTTCACCCCTGAGCGCGAGGGCACGTACGCCGGTAAGTGCGCCGAGCTCTGCGGCGAGTACCACTCGCTCATGCTCTTCAACGTGAAGGTCGTCTCGCAGGCCGAGTACGACAAGCACCTCGAAGACCTGGCCGAGTCGGGCAACATCGGCGACTACGGCACGGAATACGATCGCAACAGCAACCTCCCCGGCACCAAGGCGCCGGCAGGTCTCGAAGAGCACGGAGACGGGGAATGACCTCCACCACGCTTCCCGCAGGCCAGGCGAGCGTCGTCGGACGCACCTCGGTCGAGCGCAAGGGCAACATCCTGGTCAAGTGGATCACCTCCACCGACCACAAGACCATCGGGTACATGTACCTGATCGCCTCGTTCATCTTCTTCTGCCTCGGCGGCGTGATGGCGCTCATCATCCGTGCCCAGCTCTTCGAGCCCGGCGGCACGATCGTGGAGACCAAGGAGCAGTACAACCAGCTCTTCACGATGCACGGCACGATCATGCTCCTCATGTTCGCGACGCCGCTCTTCGCCGGGTTCGCGAACGCGCTCATGCCGCTGCAGATCGGCGCACCGGACGTCGCCTTCCCGCGACTGAACGCCTTCGCGTTCTGGCTCTACGCCTTCGGTAGCCTCATCGCCGTCGGTGGTTTCCTCACCCCGCAGGGTGCCGCCGCCTTCGGCTGGTTCGCCTATGCGCCACTGTCGAGTACGACGTTCTCGCCAGGGCTCGGAGGCAATCTCTGGGTACTCGGCCTGGCGCTCAGCGGCTTCGGCACCATCCTCGGTGGCGTCAACTTCATCACCACGATCATCACGATGCGCGCCCCCGGCATGACGATGTTCCGCATGCCGATCTTCACGTGGAACGTCCTCGTGACGTCCATCCTCGTCCTGATGGCGTTCCCGGTGCTCGCAGCGGCCCTCTTCGGCCTCGCAGCGGACCGCGTGTTCGACGCCCACATCTACGACGCGGCCAACGGCGGTGTCATCCTGTGGCAGCACCTGTTCTGGTTCTTCGGGCACCCCGAGGTCTACATCATCGCGCTGCCGTTCTTCGGCATCGTGTCCGAGATCTTCCCGGTGTTCAGCCGCAAGCCGATCTTCGGCTACAAGACCCTGATCTACGCGACGATCGCGATCGCTGCGCTCTCCGTGACCGTGTGGGCGCACCACATGTACGTCACCGGATCGGTGCTCCTGCCGTTCTTCGCCCTCATGACGATGCTCATCGCGGTTCCGACCGGTGTGAAGATCTTCAACTGGCTCGGGACGATGTGGCGCGGTTCGGTCACTTTCGAGACCCCGATGCTCTGGTCGATCGGCTTCCTGATCACCTTCGTCTTCGGTGGACTCACCGGTGTCATCCTCGCTTCGCCGCCGCTCGACTTCCACGTCTCCGACTCCTACTTCGTCGTGGCGCACTTCCACTACGTCGTGTTCGGCACGGTCGTGTTCGCCATGTTCGCCGGCTTCTACTTCTGGTGGCCGAAGTGGACGGGCAAGATGCTCAACGAGAAGCTCGGCTACTGGCACTTCTGGCTGCTCTTCATCGGCTTCCACACGACGTTCCTCATCCAGCACTGGCTGGGCGTCATCGGGTTCCCGCGCCGCTACGCGACGTACTCGCCCGAGGACGGCTTCACCTGGATGAACCAGCTGTCGACCGTGGGCTCCTTCATCCTCGCCATCTCGCTGCTGCCCTTCTTCCTGAACGTGTACATCACGATCCGGAAGGCTCCGCGAGTCACCGAGGATGACCCGTGGGGTTACGGGGGATCGCTCGAGTGGGCGACCAGCTCGCCCCCGCCGCGTCACAACTTCGTCTCCATCCCGCGCATCCGCTCGGAGCGCCCGGCCTTCGACCTCCACCACCCCGAGGTCGGTATCCCGGTCGGCGTCGGTCCCGCGAAGGACGCGCCTGACGCACCCACGCTCGACCTCGACGCCGGAAAGGTGAAGTAGCCGCCATGCGCGCCAATATCATCCTCTTCACGATCCTGACGGTGTTCTGCGCCCTCCTCTGCGCGGTCTACACGGTGTGGTCGCTCGTCGACCCGCTGCACGGCCGGGTCGAGTGGGTCGGCACGGTCACCCTGGCTCTCGCCGCGATCCTGAGCGCCTTCCTCGGCTTCTACCTCAGCCGGGTGCACAAGAGCCAGGGCGCCGAGCTCCCCGAGGACACGCTGACGGCGAACATCGACGACGGCGATCCGGAGATCGGGCACTTCAGCCCGTGGAGCTGGTGGCCCATCATCCTCGCCGGTGCGTGCGGTCTGCTCGTGCTGGGTCTGGCGGTCGGGTTCTGGATCGCGATCATCGGCATCCCGCTGGTCGTCATCGCGGTCGTCGGTTGGAACTACGAGTACTACCGCGGATACTTCGCACGCTGATGGTCGCCTCGTTCAGCATCCGTCGTGGTCAGCCCGACGACCGTTCAGCCGTCTTCGCGCTGGCCGGCCAGCTGATCACGGGGTCCATCCCGCCTGCTGCGGACGACTTCATGGCTGCGTACAACAACGTTATGCGCCCTCGTGAAGACGAGACCAACGTGCTGTACGTCGCGGTCGACGAATCGGATCGTGTCGTCGGATACACTCTGATGACGGTGTCCCGGCTGCTGCACGCGGCCGGCCTGACCGCCCACCTGCAGGAGCTCGTCGTCGACGAGACGGCCCGCGGCGCCGGCATCGGATCGGCCCTGGTCGAGGCGAACGAGCACTACGCCGTTGAGCGCGGTGCGCGCCAGCTGACGATGTCCACCTCTCGAGCCGGCGACTTCTACCGTCGTCTCGGCTACAACGTGACGGCTGAGTTCTACAAGAAGATCCTCCCGCTGGGCTGATTCCCGAAGCGTCATCGAAGAGCCCCCGAGCCAAGCTCGGGGGCTTTTTCGTGTTCTGGTGCTCGCCTGGACGTGGAGAACGAGCAGCCGGCACTGGTGCGCGCACCCGCCCCCAAGGTCGTGATCGTCACCCTTCCGGCCGGCCAGGCTGGGTCCACAGTGGCAGCCGTACGCCGGTGACCCCTGCGCACGTCTGATAGACCAGGGGAGCGCCCCCGGTCCCCGAGGATGTCGAGGGCGCACACCGCCGCCCGCAGAGGACTCGGCGTGCGTATCGAAGAGACCTGGCGCAGAGTGCGAACCTGGCCCTGAGCCTGACGGGCGCGCGCGCCGCCCACAGCGAACTCTGGGTGCGTACAGAAGGGATCTGGCGCAGGCCATTCCGGTCCCTGAGCCCGTCGGCGGGCAGCAGTGGTCCGGTGTCTCCTCAGTACGGCCCCGATCACCCTGGGTCGGGAACGTCGCCGCCGGGGCCGGTCGATCGGCTCCCATCGTCTGCTGTCGCGCAGGAATGCGGCAACCGCGGTGAGCGAACGCGGGTCCCTGAGCGTGTCGAAGGGCTTCACCTCATCCGCAGCGGCCTTCGGCGCCCGGAGAACGGGGGAGAGGGTGCACGGACCTCCGCTGTCGCACGCGTCTTGCCGCGGCGCAGTTCGGCGATCCCCGCCCGCAACGACGAAAGCCCCGCAGTCCGTGAGGACTGCGGGGCTTTCCCAGGGGATCCGCCTAGTGGTGGTCGCCGTGGGAACGTTCGATCTCCGTGTTCGTGACCGGAGCGATCCGATCCTCGAAGAACCAGCGGGACATCGCGGCGCGAGCCTTCTGGACGCCGGTGATCTTGCCCTTGGCGTTCGGACGGATCATCAACGGCTTGTGGTCGTCGTAGCTCGCGAGGCGCCAGCGCTCGTACTCGTCGACGGGCTCGTGGACCTCGATGAACTCGCCCCCGGGGAGGCGGACGATGCGCCCGGTCTCGTAGCCGTGGAGGAGGATCTCGCGATCCTTCTTCTGCAGCGCCAGGCAGGTGCGCTTCGCGATGAAGTAGGCGATGAACGGTCCGAGGATGAGGATCGCCTGCAGCGTGTGGATCACGCCCTCCATCGTCACCTTGAAGTGCGTGGCGATGATGTCCGAGCTCGCAGCAGCCCAGAGAGCGGCGTAGAAGGTGACACCGGCAGCACCGATGGCGGTGCGGGTCGGCGCGTTGCGCGGACGGTCGAGGATGTGGTGCTCGCGCTTGTCACCCGTGATCCACGCCTCGACGAACGGGTAGATGAACACCGTGACGATGAACAGACCCAGCACGAGGACGGGAAGGATGATGTTGAACGAGAACGTGTGATCCCAGAGGACGAACTCGAGGTGCGGCGGAACCAGTCGGAGCGCGCCGTCGGCGAACCCGATGTACCAGTCAGGCTGCGTACCCGCCGAGACCGGGGAGGGGTCGTACGGTCCGTAGTTCCAGATCGGGTTGATCGTGAACAGCGAGGCGATGAGCATCACGACACCGAAGACGATGAAGAAGAAGCCACCGGCCTTCGCGGCGTAGACGGGGAGGACGGGGAATCCGACCACGTTCTGCTCGGTGCGACCGGCGCCCGGGAACTGCGTGTGCTTGTGCACGACGACGAACACCAGGTGCAGGGCGATGAAGAGCAGCACCAGCGCCGGCAGGAGCAGGATGTGGAGCGTGTAGAGCCGGCCGACGATGTCGGTGCCCGGGAACTCTCCACCGAACAGCAGGAAGGTCGTCCACGTACCGATGATGGGCAGACCCTTGACCATGCCGTCGATGATCCGCAGACCGTTACCGGAGAGCAGGTCGTCGGGCAGCGAGTACCCGGTGAAGCCCTCGGCCATGGCCAGGATGAACAGGACGAAACCGATCACCCAGTTCAGCTCACGCGGCTTGCGGAACGCACCGGTGAAGAAGATGCGCAGCATGTGCAGGCCGATGGACGCCACGAACAGCAGGGCCGCCCAGTGGTGCACCTGACGCATCAGGAGGCCGCCGCGGATGTCGAAGGAGATGTCGAGCGTCGACGCCATGGCGACGGACATCTCGATGTTCTTCAGCGGGACGAAGGAGCCGTCGTAGTGGACCTCGGCCATCGATGCCTGGAAGAAGAAGGTGAGGAAGGAGCCCGACAGCAGGATGATGACGAAGCTGTAGAGCGCGACCTCACCGAGGAGGAACGACCAGTGGTCGGGGAAGATCTTGCGGCCGAACTCCTTGACGGCGACCGAGATGGACGTCCGCTCTTCGAGGTAGTTCGCTGCGGCGCCGGTGAATCCACCGGAGCTCTTCGCCGGAGCGGCCTTGGCCTGCTCAGGGGCGCGTGTTGCGGTCGAGGTGCTCAATGACGCTCCCAGAAGCTCGGGCCGACAGGTTCGTGGAAGTCGCTCCGCGCGACGAGGTAGCCCTCGTCGTCGACGGTGATCGGCAGCTGCGGAAGCGGCCGGGCGGCCGGTCCGAAGATGACCGCGCAGTGGTTCGTGACATCGAACTGCGACTGGTGGCAGGGGCAGAGCAGGTGGTGCGTCTGCTGCTCGTAGAGCGCGACAGGGCAACCGACGTGCGTGCACACCTTGGAGTAGGCGACGATGCCGTCGTAGGACCAGTCCTTCTTGGACTCCTCCTCGACGAGGTCTTCGGGCTTCAGCCGCATGAGCAGCACGATCGCCTTGGCCTTCTCGTTGAGGACGTGGTCGGCCTCGTGAAGGTTCTCGGGGATCACGTGGAACGCGCTGCCGAGGGTCACGTCGGACGCCTTGATGGGCGTACCGGACGGGTCGCGGGCGAGGCGCGTGCCTTCCTTCCACATCGTGTGCTGCATGAGCTCGACGGGGTCTTCGTCGTACGGCGCGAGACCGCGGAACAGCGCGATGCCCGGGAGCGGGAAGACGATGAGGGAGCCGATGAGGCTGTTGCGGATGAGCGCGCGTCGTCCGATGCCGGACTCGACGTTCGCCTGGTGCATGATCTCCACCGCGCGATCGCGGCTGACCTGGTTGCCGCCGACCTTGTGACGGTAGTCGATGCCTTCTTCGTCGTGCATGAGGGCCTTGCCCCAGTGCACGGCGCCGATACCAATCGCGAGCAGGGCCAACGCCATGCCGAGACCGATGAACAGGTTGTTCAGGCGGACCGAGGCGATGTCCTCGGGCTCGATCGGGAACGCCATGTAGGCGGCGACCGCCCAGACGCTGCCGGCGATCGACAGGTAGAAGAGGGTGTAGACGGCGCGCTCGGCCCGCTTGTCCTTCTTGGGGTCGAGGTCCGTCACGCGCTTCCGGTGCGGAGGCAGTCCGGGGTCGACGACGGCGTCGCGGGAGATGACCCCGGTACCGGTCGCGACCTGCAGCTCCTGCCCGTGGGCGGACGGATCGGCAGACGAGTCGGCGGCTGGGTGACCCGAGCCGCTCGAGTTGTCGTGAGCCATGGTGCTCCTTCTTACGTGTTGTCGATCCGCGTCGGTCAGTTCGACTTCGCGGTGATCCAGACGGTGAGGGCCACGATCGAGCCGAGGCCGAAGATCCAGAGGAACAGGCCCTCGGAGACGGGGCCGAGCGAGCCGAGGTCGTTGCCGCCCGGTGACGGGTTCTTCTCCATGAACTTGAGCGCGGTGATGATGTCGCGCTTGTCCTCGGGGGAGAGGTTCATGTCGTTGAAGACGGGCATGTTCTGCGGGCCGGTGATCATGGCCTCGTAGATGTGGGCCGCGCTGACGCCGACGAGCGAGGGAGCGTACTTGCCCTCGGTCAGGGCGCCACCGGCGGCTGCGACGTTGTGGCACATCGCGCAGTTGATGCGGAAGAGCTGTGCGCCGTTGGAGGCGTCGCCCTCACCGTCGAGGTACTGCTCCTCGGGGATCTCCGGGCCGGGTGCGACCGAGGCGACGTACGCCGCGAGGGAGGAGATCTGCTCCTCGGTGAACTGCACGGGCTTCTCCGGGGCCTGCGGGCCCTGGTTCTGCAGCGGCATCCGGCCGGTGCCGACCTGGAAGTCGACGGCGGCGGCACCGACGCCGAGGAGGCTCGGTCCGGCGGTCGTGCCCTGCATGTCGAGGCCGTGGCAGGTGGCGCAGTTCGCGGAGAAGAGCTTCTCGCCCTCGTCGACGGAGGCCTGCGACTTGGCAGCGGCGACGGGCTCTGCGCTGGCCGTGCTGACGCTGACGGCTGCGTAGGCGCCACCGGTCACGAGGAGGCCGATCGCGAGCAGCGCCGCCGAGGCGAACGGGCTGCGGCGGCCGCTCTTGCGCGTGGCGCGGGCGGCCTTCTTGGACGCCTTGGTGGTCGTCGTCTGGGTGGGGTCAGTCTTCATGGAGTCAGTCATTCCGGGTCAGCGCAGGATGTAGATGACGAAGTAGAGGCCGATCCACACGACGTCGACGAAGTGCCAGTAGTACGAGACGACGATGGCGCTCGTCGCCTCCTTGTGGCCGAATCGTTTGACGGCGTAGGCACGGCCGATCACGAGGAGGAAGGCGATGAGGCCACCGGTCACGTGCAGGCCGTGGAAGCCGGTCGTGAGGTAGAACGCCGAGCCGTACGCGTTCGAGCTGAGGGAGATGCCCTCGCTGACGAGCGTCGCGTACTCGAGGATCTGGCCGGAGACGAACACGGCGCCCAGGGCGTAGGTGAGGAAGAACCACTCGACCATGCCCCACTTGCGCGGGCTCCAGCCCGTCATGCGGGGCTGCATGCGCTCCGCTGCGAAGACGCCGAACTGGCACGTGAACGACGAGGACACGAGGATGATCGTGTTGATCGTCGAGTACGGGACGTTCAGGCGACCGGCTTCGGCCGCCCACAGCTCGGGAGCCATCGATCGCAGCGTGAAGTAGATCGCGAAGAGGCCGGCGAAGAACATGACCTCGCTGCCCAGCCAGACGATCGTTCCAACCGCGACCGTGTTCGGTCGGTTGATCCGGGGCGCGCTCGGCGCAAGGTTGATTGAGGTGCTCGTCACCCCTCCATTATGGCCGAAAGCCGGAGCGGTTTTTCGCATTTCGGGGGCGGCGACCACGCTCGGATCAGTAAGGCTAGCCTTATTTCCTGACCGGAATCTTCGGTTCTGCTGCGGGATTCATGTGATCTTCGCCTCCACAGGCCGCTCGAGGCGTCGGCGAGTCGCGCTTGTAAGATCGTCGACATGCCTCTCACGACCTGGCCGACGCTCATCGGCGACCTGCTCGCCGGAACCGATCTCAGTGTGTCGGAGTCGACGTGGGCGATGGAACGGATCATGACCGGTCAGGTGACGGACGCCCAGCTGGCCGGCTTCCTCATCGCGTTGCGTCGGAAGGGGGAGACGGTGGACGAGATCGTCGGGTTCCGCGACGCGATCCTCGACCACGCGAAGCCGCTCGTCGCCCCGTCTCGGGCCCTCGACATCGTCGGCACCGGCGGCGACCGCTTCGGCACGGTCAACATCTCGACGACCGCGTCCATCGTCGCGGCCGCGACGGGCATCCCGGTCATCAAGCACGGCAACCGCGCGGCGAGCTCCGCCTCGGGATCGAGCGACGTGCTCTCGGCGCTCGGCGTCGACCTCGCCCTGCCGACGGACCTGGTGGGGGAGGTGCTGGCGTCGACGGGCATCACCTTCGCGTACGCGGCGGCGTTCCACCCCGGTTTCGGCCACGCAGGGGCGGTTCGTGCGGAGCTCGGCGTGCCGACGGTCTTCAACTTCCTGGGCCCGCTCGTCAACCCGGCTCGCCCGGAGGCGTCGGCGGTCGGCGTCGCGCACGCCGACCGCATCCCGTTGTTCGTGGGCGTCTTCCAGACGCGTGGGGCGACCGCCCTCGTCTTCCGGGGCGACGACGGACTCGACGAACTGACGACGACGGGACACAGCCACCTCTGGGAGATCACCCGCGGAGCCGTCACCGAGCACGACCTGGATCCCCGGGAACTCGGCATCCGCCGTGCGTCGATCGACGATCTCATCGGCGGTGACGCCCAGCACAACGCCGGTGTCGTGCGCGCCACGCTGGCCGGCGAGGAGGGTCCCGTCCGCGACATCGTCCTGCTGAACGCCGCGGCCGGGATCGTGGCGTTCGAACTGTCGGAGGATCCGACGCAGGCCCAGCGGCCGATCCTCGAGCGGTTCGCCGCAGCGCTCGTGTCCGCCGCGGCCGTCATCGACTCGGGTGCGGCGACCGCGACACTCGACGCCTGGGTGGACGCCACCCGCACGCTCGGCTCGCGCTGATCCGCGCCGTGGCCGGGTCTTCCGGCCCTACCGGCGGTGGGCCGCAGCGCGTAGGTTGAGACCCGATGCCGGCGTACCCGGTCGGCGGACCCGAACCGATCTTGCAGGAGGATTCAATGAAGAAGCTCATCAATGATCCCAAGGACGTCGTCGTCGAGGCGGTGGCCGGTTTCGGCGCCGCGCACCCCGACCTCGTCACCGTGTCGCTCGACCCGGTGTTCATCGCCCGAGCCGATGCCCCGGTCGCCGGGAAGGTGGGGATCGTGAGCGGCGGCGGCAGCGGGCACGAACCCCTCCACGGCGGGTTCGTCGGATTCGGGATGCTCGACGCCGCCGTACCAGGCCCGGTGTTCACCTCGCCCACTCCGGACCCCATCCTCGCCGCCACGAAGGCGGTGGACGGTGGTGCCGGCGTCCTGCACATCGTCAAGAACTACACGGGCGACGTCCTCAACTTCGAGACCGCGGCCGACCTCGCGCTGGCCGAGGGCATCGAGGTGCGCTCGGTCATCGTCGACGACGACGTCGCGGTGAAGGACTCGCTCTACACGGCGGGGCGACGGGGTGTCGCCGGCACCGTCCTCGTGGAGAAGCTCGCCGGCGCACGTGCCGAGGCCGGGGGAGGACTCGACGAGGTCGCCGACCTCGCGACGAAGGTCAACGAGCGCACCCGCACGATGGGCGTGGCACTCACCCCGTGCGTCGTCCCGCACGCGGGCGAGCCGAGTTTCACCCTGGCCGACGACGAGATCGAGATCGGCATCGGGATCCACGGTGAGCCCGGCCGTGAACGCATCCCGCTGGAGCCCGCCGACCGGATCGTCGACCGGCTGCTCGCCGCCATCCTCGAGGACTTGCCGTACGCGCCGGGCGAGCGGGCCCTCGTCCTGGTGAACGGGATGGGCGGGACGCCGCAGGTCGAGCTCTCCATCGTCTTCCGCCGCGTGGCCGAGGCGCTCGCGGAGCGCGGGATCGAGGTGGCACGGTCGCTCGTGGGGAACTACACGACCAGCCTCGAGATGCAGGGTGTGTCGATCACCCTCCTGAAACTCGACGACGAACTGATCGAATTGTGGGACGCCCCGGTGCAGACCGCGGCGCTCCGGTGGGGACGGTAGACGGATGGGATTGGACGGAGCCTGGGCGATCGCCTGGATGCGGGGGAGTGCTGCGGTCGTCGCAGAGCATCGGGTGGAGCTGATCACGCTCGACCGTGACATCGGAGACGGCGACCATGGCGAGAACCTCGACCGCGGGTTCTCCGCGATCCTGCCGAAGCTCGACGAGCAGCCGGCCGATGCGACGCCCGCCGACATCCTCAAGCTCGCCGCGACGACGCTCATCTCGACCGTCGGAGGCGCGAGCGGCCCGCTGTACGGCACCGCGCTGCTCAAGGCGTCGATCGCCGTGGCCGGCCAGGAGGACCTCGACGCCGATGCCGTCGTCGCCCTGCTGACGGCGGCACGCGACGGGATCGTGCTCCGTGGCAAGGCCGAGGTCGGCGACAAGACCATGGTCGACGCGTGGACACCCGCCGTGGACGCTGCATCCGCGGCGGCGGCGGCGGGGGAGTCGCCGGCACGGGTGCTGGCCGCAGCCGCGGACGCC
>NZ_JACYTW010000013.1:0-76518 GCF_014841395.1 Plantibacter sp. CFBP 13570
ACCTGCGGCCGCCCAGGCCCCGGCGCCGGCGACGATCGCGCCGGCGAGTGCCGCTGCAGCGGAACGGATCGTCAGCTCGTCGGCGCGGACGGCGAGGCGGGCGAGCGAGACCCGGAGCACGGCTTGGAGACGCAGCAGACGTTCGAGACCGGACGCCTGCAGCTCCCACGCGGTGTCCATCAGCTCGATCTGTGTCAGTGCCCAGGGCACGGCGCCGTTCGAGCGCTCCTCGGCGATACCCAGGAGGGCGGCTTGTAGGGACGGCATCGCGTCGGCGACGTCCGTTGCAGGGGTGTCCCCGCCTGCGGCGAGCGCCCGTTCGAGTCCGGCGAGCGCGGCGTCGACGTCGACCCAGAGGACGTCGCTCTTGGAGCCGAAGTAGTTGAAGAAGGTGTTGCGGCTGACGCCGGCGCGGCTTGCGATCTGGTCGACGGTGGTGCCGGGGTATCCCTGTTCGAGGAAGAGTTCGGCGGCCGCCTCCTCGAGGACGCGTCGGGAGGATCGTCGGGGTCTGCCGACGGCGTTCCGTGCCGGTGGTCGTGCCATGTGGGCTCCTTCCGCCGCCTGTGAGCCTAGCCGTCGTGCGAGGGGTCGGGGCGTGGTGCTGAGGCTCTATGCTGGTTCCGAGACGGCGTCCAATAATTCGTCCGACGCCGCCACCGGGCCCTCAGCACCCGGTCGATCGCCTTCTGGAGTCCCTGTGCCCGCATCCCCCTCCCCTACCCGTCGACGCTCTGCGTCCTCGCGTCGTCCGTTGCGCATCGCCGCGGCGCTCGTTCCGCTCGCGGTCCTGCTCGCAGCGTGTGCACCGGGGACGCCGGCCGCGTCGAGCACGCCGAAGGCCGGCGGGACGCTCGTCTACGCCAGCGGGGACGCCGAGCCCACGTGCCTCGATCCGCACGTCGGTGGCAACTACCCGCAGGCCCTGTTGAGTGCGCAGTTCCTCGAGCCGCTCGTCTCCCGAGACGCGAAGGGTGAGATCATCCCGTGGCTCGCCGAATCCTGGACGACGTCGGAGGACGGTCTGACCTGGGAGTTCACGCTGCGGTCGGACGTGACGTTCACCGACGGCACCCCGTTCGACGCGGCGGCGGTCAAGGCGAACATCGAGCACCTGCAGGACCCGGCGACGAAGTCGTCCACGGGCTACCTCGCGGTGGGCAAGGTCGCGTCGGTCGAGGCGGTCGACGCCACGACGGCCCGGTTCATCCTCTCCGCTCCCGACAGCGCGCTCCTGGAGTCGTTGTCGCAGCCGTGGACGGCGATGGAGTCCCCGACGGGGATCGCCCGCGGTGAAGCGGCGAACTGCGATGCGCCGGTCGGTACCGGACCGTTCGTCGTCGACGAGTGGGTGAAGCAGGACCACGTCTCGCTCGTCCGGAACGACGCGTACGACTCGGCACCGGGCGACGCCGCGAACGACGGGCCGGCGTACCTCGACGGCATCACGTGGCGTTTCATCCCCGACTCCGCGTCGCGCTTCGCGGCACTCCAGAGCGGCGACGTCGACATCATCGACAACGCGCAGCCAGACACGATCGCGCAGGCGAAGGACTCGAAGACGATCGTCGACCTGGACGCACCACGTCCCGGTGCCTCGAACCGCATCGAGCTGAACGCGGGACAGGCGCCGTTCGACGACCAGCGCGTGCGTGAGGCCTTCGTGCGGTCGACGGACGTGAACGCCGGCATCGAGTCCCTGTTCTTCGGCACGGCGAAGCGTTCCTACTCCCCGCTGTCGAGTGCTGAGGCGACCGCTTACTCCGACGAGAGCCTGTTCGGCTACGACCTCGATGCGGCGAACAAGCTGCTGGACGAGGCCGGCTGGACCGAGAAGGACGAGGACGGCGTGCGGACGAAGGACGGCGTCCGGCTGACCGTGCGGTTCCCCGTCAGCACGAACCAGTCGATCCCGGCCGAGCAGTCGCTCTTCGAGCAGATCCAGGCCGGAGCCGGTGACGCCGGCTTCGACGTGCAGCTCGAGTTGCTCGACCTCTCGAGCTGGTACGAGGCGCTCGGCTCCAACGCCTACGAGGCCGTCAGCGCTCCGTACACGAAGGTGGGACCGGACGTGCTCCGCGTGCTCTACGACTCCTCGGGCATCGTCCCGGCGCCGAGCGGCTACTTCGCGAACCACGCCCAATTGGACGACCCCGCGCTCGACGAGATCCTGAAGCAGGCGAGCGACACCCTCGATCCCGAGGAGCGGGCGTTCCTCTACGAGCAGGCGCAGCAGATCATCCTCGACGGCTACTACATCCTGCCGCTCTACGACCAGCAGAACCACTTCCTGCTGAGCACCTCGCTGCAGGGCGTCCGCGCGCTGCCGACGGTGTCGACGCCGGTCTTCGGGGACGCCTGGCTCGTGGAGTGAGCTCCATCGGCCGCTCGGGACGCGACCTCCGCCGCCTGGCCGGGCGGATCGGGGCGCGTCTGGCCGGTGCGGTGTTCGTGCTCTGGGCGGTCGCGACGGTCACCTTCTTCGCCGTCCGGCTGATCCCCGGCGACCCGGCGCAGGCCTATCTCGGTGGCCCCGGTTCCCAGGCGTCGGCTGAAGCGCTCGAGCGGGTGCGCGAGCAGTACGGCCTGGACCAGCCGCTCCTCGTCCAGTACCTGGCGCAACTGGTCCGACTGTTCCAGGGGGATCTCGGCGAGTCGGCGTCCCTCCGCACGCCGGTGGCCCAGGTGCTCGGCGAACAGCTCGGCGGGACGCTGGTGCTGGCGACGGCGTCGCTCGCCGTCGCCTGGCTCCTCGCGCTCGGCCTCGCGGTCTGGTCGACCCGTGGTGGGCGGGTGTCCGCGGCCCTCGGATCGGCCGTCGAGCTCGTGGCGGCGTCGCTCCCCCAGTTCTGGCTCGCGACCGTCCTCATCACGCTCTTCAGCACCTGGCTCGGATGGCTCCCTCCGGTGAGCACGGGTGATGCGGTCGGTCTCATCCTCCCGGTGCTGACCCTGGCCATCCCGGTCGCCGGATTCCTGGCCCAGGTGATGCGGGAACCGTTGCTCGACGCCGGGAGCGCGCCGTTCGCCGTCTCCGCGGCCGCCCGCGGTGAATCGACGACCGGTCTGCTGCTCAGACACGGCCTACGTCATGCCGCCGTCCCCGCGGTGAACCTGTCGGGATGGGCCTTCGGGTACCTCATCAGCGGTGCGGTGGTGGTGGAGACCATCTTCGCCCGGCCCGGTCTCGGACGGACACTGCTCCAAGCGGTGACCGTGCGCGACGTCCCGGTGGTCACCGGCGTGGTGTTGAGCTCGGCGGTGGCCTACGTCGTCGTCATGTTCCTCGCGGACCTCGCGGCGGAACTGCTCGATCCACGCGACCGGATCCGGCGGTCCGGTTCATGAGCGGGCTCGCGATCACCCCGGCATCCGGAAGCCCCGACGCCCGGATCCGCCGCGGATGGCGCCGGTCGTCGGGATTCGGCGCACCCGAGATCGTCGCGGCCGCGGTGGTGCTGTTCCTGCTCGGCTGTGCGCTCGTCCCCCAGCTGTTCGCGACAGCATCACCGACGGCGGTCGACCCGCGGGCCGCGTTCTCGCCGCCCTCCCTCACCCATTGGTTCGGCACGGACGAGTCCGGCCGCGACGTCTGGAGCCGGGTCGTGCACGGTGCGGGGACCTCGCTCCTCATCGGCGTCGCCGCGACGGCCATCGGACTGATCCTCGGAGCGGTCCTCGCGACGATCGCCGCAGTCGGCGGCCGGATCGCGGACTTCGCCGTGGGACGCGTCCTCGAGGTGCTCTTCGCGTTCCCCGGCCTGCTGCTCGCGCTCCTCGTGATCGTCATCGCGGGGCCCGGTCCCGTCACGGCGACGATCGCGGTCGGCCTGTCGACGGCGCCGGGCTACGCGCGCCTCATCCGCGGTCAACTGCTCCAGGTCCGCTCCTCCGACTTCGTCGAGGCCGCGCGAGTGCTCGGGCACGGGCCGGCCCGGATCCTGTTCCGACACATCCTCCCGAACGCCGTCGCCCCGCTGTTCGTCCTCGCGACCCTGGGCATCGGACAGGCGGTCGTCTGGGCGTCCGCCCTGAGCTACCTCGGGCTCGGGGCGCAACCACCCGCGCCGGAGTGGGGTGCCATGCTCGCCGCAGCACGCACGTATCTCGCGACGGCGTGGTGGCTCACGGCGTTCCCCGGTCTGATGATCGTCGCGACCGCCCTGTCCACCACGGTCCTCGGCCGGGGTCTCCAGCGCCGATCTCGGGAGGACGGCCGATGAGCGACTCCACTCCACTGCTCCAGGTGGAAGCACTGACGGTCGGATTCGGTAGTGGGGACGCCGTCGTCTCCGGCGTCTCCTTCCACGTCGAGCGCGGCACCTGCGTCGCGATCGTCGGCGAGTCGGGCTCCGGCAAGAGCGTGACCGCCAGATCGCTCCTCGGCCTCGCCGGCGCATCGGCGCGGGTGACGGCCGCTCGACTCGACTTCGACGGCATCGACCTCCGCGGACTCGGAGCATCGGCCTGGCGACGCCTGCGCGGGCGTCGCATCGGACTCGTCCTCCAGGACGCCCTCGTGTCACTCGACCCCCTGCGACCGATCGGGCGCGAGATCGACGACGCACTCCGACTCGGCACCGACCTCGACCGGACCGCCCGCACCCGGCGGGTGCTCGAACTCCTCGAATCCGTCGGCATGCCCGACCCGGCTTCCCGCATCGGCCAACGTTCCGGTGAACTCTCCGGCGGGCTCCGCCAGCGCGCGCTCATCGCGTCGGCGATCGCACTGGACCCCGACCTCCTCATCGCCGACGAACCGACGACCGCGCTCGACGTCACCGTCCAAGCTCGCATCATCGGCCTCCTCGACGACGTCAAGCGGCGCGGCGCGGGCCTCCTCCTGATCAGCCACGACCTCGCCGTCGTCTCGTCGATCGCCGACCACCTCGTCGTGATGCAGCACGGTGTCGTCGTCGAGCAGGGGCCGGCCGAGCAGGTGCTGACCGGGCCGACACACCCGTACACCCGAGCCCTCATCGCCGCGGTCCCCACCGACCGCGCTCGAGGGACGCGCCTCAGCGCGGACCCGGCGGTCGACTCGGCCCCGATGGCAGAACAGCCGGCGACGGGCACCCGCCCGACGACGCAGACCGGATCGGACGCACCCGCGCTGGAGTTCCGATCCGTCACCCGGAGCTTCGAACGCGGCCGCGGCGCCTCGGCGATCCTCGCGGTCGACGACGTCTCGCTCCGCCTGGACCCGGGGACGACCCTGGGCGTGGTCGGCGAGTCCGGTTCGGGCAAGACCACCCTCGCCCGCATCGCACTCGGCCTCACGGCGCCGCAGTCGGGAGCCGTGCTCTTCGAGGGCGAACCGTGGTCGGAGCTCCCCGAGCAAGCGCGTCGTCCACGACGGAACCGTCTGGGCTGGGTCTCGCAGGATCCGCTGAGCT
Source organism: Plantibacter sp. CFBP 13570 (assembly GCF_014841395.1). NCBI lineage: Bacteria > Bacillati > Actinomycetota > Actinomycetes > Micrococcales > Microbacteriaceae > Plantibacter > Plantibacter sp. CFBP 13570. Next base: position 5,397 of record NZ_JACYTW010000013.1, read on the forward strand.
CGTTCGACCCACGCTGGCGCGTCGACGCCATCCTCGCCGACGCCGTTCGTGGACGCGAAGCCGCACCTCGCGACATCACCCGTCTCCTCGCGGACGTCGGCCTCGATCCCTCGCTGGCTCGCGCGCGCCCGCGGACGCTCTCTGGCGGGCAGCGGCAACGCGTGGCGATCGCCCGGGCACTCGCGAGTCGACCGTCGACGCTTATCCTCGACGAACCCGTCTCCGCGCTCGACGTCACCGTCCAGGCCAGGATCCTGGACCTCCTCGACGAGCTGCAGCGACGCCACGGCCTGAGCTACCTGCTGATCTCCCACGACCTCGGCGTCATCCGGCACATGAGCGACCGGGTCGCCGTGATGCAGCACGGACGGGTGGTCGAGCATGGCGACGCCGAGCAGGTGTTCACCGCCCCGGCCCACCCCTACACCGCCCGACTCGCAGCCGACGCTCCGCGCCTCATCGCGCCCGGTGCGGCGTCAGGGCGCGACGCCGTCTGACTCCGGCGTCGGGATCCGATCCAGCACCGCCTGGACGACGGGCGCGAGGGTCTCGGCGTACACCCAGCTCAGGTGGTGGTGGTCGCGGTACGCGAGTACACCGCCGATCACCGGCGAGCACCGATCGGACGCGCACAGGGCGTCCGAGAGGTCGACGGGTCGGACCCGTGGGTCGGTGCTCGCGAGGGCGGCCTCGTACTGCGGATCCTCCGTGAGCGCGTCGCTCCGGTTCCGGGCGCACCCGTCCTCCGGGTCAGCGTCGTCGCGGACGCACTCCAGAACGTCGTCCGACATCGTCGGGGTGTCGCGCAGCACGACGATCTGCTCGATCGTCGCGGGCACGAGCGCCCAGCGCTCCGCATAGGCTTCCGCGGCCACCTCCCGCCAGTCGCGGTCCCCCTCGGCGACGACCGGGTTCCGAGCGCGCGCCGAGACGACGAGCGTGTCGATCTCCGGTTCGTCCTGCAGCAGCTCGAGGGCGTCGCGGTTCCAGCTCAGGCACCCGGCGCGCATCTCGGCGAGCACCGCCGCGCTGGTCCCGGGCTCGGTGCGCTCGGCGTCGCTGAACGGGCAGGAACTCTTCGCCGCGACGAGGAGCCGCCACCCGTTCGTCTCGGCAGCAGTCGCGAACGCCGGCAACCACTGCTCGGCGTGGGAGTCCCCGATGAGCGCGACCGTCCTCGTCGCCCGCTCCGCGCTGGCGCCGTAAGCGCAGACCTCGAACGCTGCAGCCCGGATGTCGGTGATGCAGCGGTCCGGCGGGAGGTCGGCGAGCGACGCGTCGGGAATGACGACCCCGCGGGTCTCGTCCCCGGGCGACGCCGAGGAACCGTCGCGCGAGGTCTCGCCACCAGAACCGTCCGTACCGTCCGATGGCGCTCCGCCGCTTCGCGGGCACGCCGCAGCATCGACGAGCTCCGCGGCACCGAGGCAGTTCGACGGGGTCGCGACCAGGGTCTCGATGCGCTGCTGTTCGGCCGCGATGCGCGCCTCGGCACCGGGGAGTACCCCGATCGAGGCGGCCAACAGGACGCTCATCGCGAGGGCGGTCGCGCCGATGACCCGTCGGGGCCGCCAACCGGCGATGCGCCCGAACCGGATCGGGCGCTCCACGAACCGCGTCGTCACCTCCGCCAGGACGCCGGTGATGACGAGGAGGACGAGCTGCTCGGGGACGGTGGCCGACCGAGCGAGCACGATCCCGCCGAACACGATGAGGGGCCAGTGCCAGAGGTAGACCGCGTAGGAGCGGTCGCCGAGCCACTGGATCGGCGCCCGGGCGAGCAGCGCGGTCGGCGACCACCGGACGTCCGGGGCCCAGGCCGCCATCACGGCGATCGTCCCGCCCACCGGCAGCGCCGCGGTCAACGCCGGGAAGGGCGTCTCCCCCGAATACCAGACGGCAGCCGCCCCGATCGCGGCGAACCCGAGCCAGGCGATGACCGTGCGCGCACCCGCCCGCAGCGCCCACCCGCGCCGGGCTCCCTCGGCCACCAGGATCGCCGTCAGTCCCCCGGCGGCGAACTCCCAGGCCCTCGTCGTCGTCGCGAAGTAGGCCGGAGACGGGTCCTGCGCGGTGAAGACGACCGACCACGCGGCCGACGCGATGCAGACGAGTCCGATCGCGATCGCGACGCCCCGACGCCGTACCGTCGGCGGAGCCGAGCGTCGGGCGAACCGCACGGCGAGCCAGCCGGCGACGAGGACCAGGATCGGCCAGATGAGGTAGAACTGCTCCTCGACCGACAGCGACCAGAAGTGCTGCACGGGCGACGGAGCATCCGCCGCCGCGAGGTAGTCGACCGCGGATCCGGCCAGCGCCCAGTTCTCGATGTACAGGCCCGACCACGCGATCTCGCGCAGGAACCGGGGCAGGTCCCCGAGTGGCGCGAGGTACCAGCTCGCGACGAGGGTCGCGGTGAGGACGGTGAGCGCAGCGGGGAGCAGCCGTCGTGCGCGCCGCGCCCAGAACCGCCCGAGTCGGACCGAACCGGACCGCTCGACCTCGGCGAGGAGGTGCGCCGTGATGAGGAACCCGGAGATCGCGAAGAACACGTCGACGCCGACGAACCCGCCCGGCACGAGCCCCGGCCAGAGATGGAACACCACGACGAGCGAGACCGCCACGGCGCGAAGGCCTTGGAGGTCGGCTCTCACGGGGCCGGAGGCGGCTCTGGTCGACACGGTCCGATGCTATCGGCGGAGGATGACGGCCTGCGGTCCGGCGTCCTCCCGCTCCCCTGCGATAGCATGGGATGTTCCCACACACTCAGGCACGCAGACACGGTGCCGCACATATCAGCAGGAGATCGCCTCATGACCGCTGCCAGCATCCCGGACAAGCCGGCCCTCGAAGGTCTCGAGCAGAAGTGGGGCTCCTCCTGGGAGTCCGCGGGGACATACCGGTTCGAGCGCGACGGCGCGACGCGTGAGTGCATCTACTCGATCGACACCCCGCCGCCGACCGCATCCGGCTCCCTGCACATCGGTCACGTCTTCAGCTACACGCACACCGACGTCATCGCCCGCTACCAGCGGATGACCGGCAAGCGCGTCTTCTACCCCATGGGCTGGGACGACAACGGTCTCCCGACCGAACGCCGCGTCCAGAACTACTACGGCGTCCGGTGCGACCCGACGCTCCCCTACGACGCCGACTTCACCCCGCCGTTCGAGGGTGGCGACAACAAGAGCACCAAGGCCGCCGACCAGATCCCGATCTCGCGTCGCAACTTCATCGAGCTGTGCGAGCGCCTCACCGTCGAGGACGAGCAGCAGTTCGAGGCCGTCTGGCGTGCGCTCGGCCTCTCCGTGGACTGGACGCAGAGCTACCGCACCATCGGCGACGAGTCGATCACGGCGAGCCAGCTCGCGTTCCTGCGCAACCTGGACCGCGGTGAGGCCTACCAGGCCATGGCGCCGACCCTCTGGGACATCACCTTCCGCACGGCGGTCGCCCAGGCGGAGCTCGAGGACAAGGAGCAGCCGGGCACCTACCGTCGGCTCTCCTTCCACCGCCCAGACGGCGGCACCATCGAGATCGAGACCACACGGCCGGAGCTCCTCCCCGCCTGCGTCGCCCTCGTCGCCCACCCCGACGACGAGCGCTTCAAGCCGCTGTTCGGCACGACCGTGACCACGCCGGTGTTCGGCGTCGAGGTGCCCGTGCTCGCCCACCACCTCGCCCAGCCCGACAAGGGTGCCGGCATCGCGATGGTGTGCACCTTCGGCGACATCACCGACATCGTGTGGTGGCGCGAACTCGACCTCCCCAACCGCGCGATCCTCGGCTTCGACGGCCGCGTCATCTCGGAGGCCCCTGAGGCGATCACCTCCGAAGCCGGCCTCGAGGCGTACGCGCAGCTCGCCGGGAAGACCGTCTTCAGCGCCAAGCAGACCGTCGTCGACCTCCTCGCCGCCTCGGGCGACCTGATCGGCGAGCCGAAGCAGATCACCCACCCGGTGAAGTTCTTCGAGAAGGGCGACAAGCCGCTCGAGATCGTCTCGACCCGCCAGTGGTACATCCGCAACGGCGCCCGCGACGAACAGCTCCGCAGCCGCCTCCTCGAACTCGGCTCGGAGCTCGAGTGGCACCCCGACTTCATGCGCGTGCGCTACGAGAACTGGGTCGGTGGCCTGTCCGGCGACTGGCTGATCTCCCGCCAGCGCTTCTTCGGTGTGCCGATCCCCCTCTGGTACCCGCTCGACGCCGACGGCAACCCGGTCTACGACCAGCCGATCGCGCCAGACCACGCCACCCTGCCCGTCGACCCGTCCAGCGATGCCGCACCCGGCTACGACGAGTCGCAGCGCGGCGTGCCCGGCGGGTTCATGGGCGAGGTCGACGTCATGGACACCTGGGCCACGTCGAGCCTCACCCCGCAGCTCGCCGGCGGCTGGGAGCGCGACCCCGAGCTCTGGGACCTCGTGTTCCCGTACTCGCTGCGCCCGCAGGGTCAGGACATCATCCGCACCTGGCTGTTCTCCACCATGCTCCGCAGCGTCCTCGAGTACGACCAGAAGCCGTGGGAGCACGCCTCCGTGTCCGGCTTCATCGTCGACCCCGACCGCAAGAAGATGTCGAAGTCGAAGGGCAACGTCGTCACGCCGGCAGCCATGCTCGAACAGCACGGTTCGGACGCCGTCCGGTACTGGGCGGCCTCGAGCCGTCTCGGCACCGACGCCGCCTTCGACCCGCAGAACCCGACGCAGATCAAGATCGGCCGGCGCCTGGCGATCAAGGTGCTCAACGCCTCGAAGTTCATCCTCGGGTTCACCGGTCGTGAAGACGCCCCGGTGACCGAGGCCGTCGACCTCGCCATGCTGAGCGTCCTCCGCAAGACCGTCGCCGACGCCAGTGGTGCGCTGGCGGGTTACGACCACGCGCGCGCGCTCGAGCTCACCGAGGCGTTCTTCTGGACGTTCTGCGACGACTACCTCGAGCTCGTCAAGGAGCGGGCCTACGGCGAGGAGAGCCCTGAGCAGGCTTCGGCGGTGGCCGCGCTGCGGATCGCGCTCTCGACCCTGCTCCGCCTGTTCGCCCCGTTCATCCCGTTCGCGGCCGAGGAAGCCTGGTCCTGGACGCACGACGGCTCCGTGCACCGTGCCAGCTGGCCGACCGACGAGGAGTTCGCAGGACTCGCAGCGGGCGAACCGCAGGTGCTGCAGCTCGCGAGCGAGGCGCTCACGGGCATCCGGCGCGCGAAGACCGACGCCAAGGCTTCCCAGAAGACCCCGGTGGACTCCGCGGTCATCGCCGGACCCGCCGCATCGATCGAGCTGCTCGCGCTCGTCGCAGACGACCTCCGCGCCGTCGGACGCATCGAGTCCCTCGAGTTCCGCACCGCCGACGTCCTGTCGGTCGGCGCCATCGTCTTCACGCCGGCGGCCGACGCCGAGGAGGCACGCGCATGAGCGTCACCATCCGTCCCGCCGTCGAGAGCGACCTGTTCGCCTGGCACGCGCTGTACTCCGGCTACGGGGAGTTCTACGGCAACCCCCTGACCGACGAGAAGGCCGTCCTCGTGTGGCGCTGGCTCAGCGACCCGACCCACCCGTTGACCGCGCTCGTCGCTGAGGACGCACAGGGCGCCCTCGTCGGGCTCGCCCACTATCGCGTGTTCCCCCGTGCCCTCGCCGGCGGGACCGGGCTCTACCTCGACGACCTCTTCGTCGCCGAGGACGCCCGCACCGGCGGGGTCGGGACCGCGCTGATCGAGCACGTCCGCGACCTCGCGAAGGCGGACGGCCACAGCGTCGTCCGGTGGATCACCGCCGCCGACAACGAGCGCGCCCAGGCCGTGTACGACAAGCTGGCGACCCGCACGAGCTGGGTCACCTACGACCTGGAGCCGTGATGCAACTCGGAACCCGCTGGGCCGTCGGCGCCAAGCCACCGGAGAACGTGCCGACGCCGGTGCAGACGGCCATCGCCGCTGAGGAGCAGGAGTTGCTCGCGCAGGGTGTCGACACGTCCTCGTGGCGCTGGACCCTCACCTGGCTCGAGCGCCGGCCCGTGGTCGAGCTCGACGACGGTACGACCATCCGGCAGCACGCGGACGGATCCGTCAGCCTCACCCGGCCGGACGACGACGACGACGACGACGAGGACTGAGCCTCCTCCCCGGCACGCTGGATAGGGTGAGGTATGGAATCACACACGAATCCGTTCCTCCAGCCGAGCACACTCCCCTATCAGCTGCCGCCGTTCGGCGAGATCCGCGAGGAGCACTTCCGCCCCGCCTTCACCGCCGGGTTCGCGCAGCAACTCGACGAGATCGCGGCGATCACCGCGCAGGACGACGCGCCGACCTTCGAGAACACGCTCGTCGCGCTCGAACGGAGCGGCGCGATCCTCAGGCGGGTCGCAGCGGTCTTCTTCAATCAGAGTTCGGCGGACAGCTCCGCGTTCACCAATGAACTCGAAGAGGAGCTCGCTCCGCAGCTGTCCGCCCACGAGGACGCGATCAGGCTCGACCCCGCGCTGTACGCGCGGATCGCGGCGGTCCACGCGAATCTCGACGACCTCCAGCTGACGGCCGAGGCGGCTTACCTGGTCCGACGCGTGTACAGCGAACACACGCTCGCGGGCGCCGGTCTCGACGCCGAGGAGAAGCAGCGGCTCTCCGACCTCAATCTCCGCCTCTCGACACTGACCACCCGGTTCGAGAAGCAGCTCCTGGCCGACACCAACGAGCTCGCTGTCCACCTCACCGATGCCGCAGAGCTCGACGGCCTGAGTGCGGGCGAGATCTCCGCCGCGGCCCAAGCGGCCGCCGAGCGAGGCCTCGACGGTTGGCTCGTCACCCTCGTCCTCCCGACCGGCCATCCGGTGCTGTCGTCGTTGACGCACCGTGGCGTCCGCGAGCGGATCATGACGGCCTCCCGTGCTCGCGGCACGCACGGCGGACCGAACGACAACCGCGACCTCGTCCTCGAGATCACCCGCCTCCGCGCCGAGCGTGCCGCACTTCTGGGATTCCCGTCGCACGCAGCGGTGGTCACCGCGGACCAGACCGCGGGGACCCCGGAGGCCGTCGCAGCGCTCCTCTCCCGTCTGGCGATCCCCGCCGCCCGCAACGCGGATCGGGAACAGCGCGAGCTCGAGCGGGTCACCGGTCTCGAGACCGTCGAGGCCTGGGACTGGCCGTTCGCGACCGAACAGGTCAGGATCGACCGGTTTGATGTCGACACCAGCGTGATGCGCCCGTACTTCGAAGCGGAGCGAGTCCTGTTCGACGGGGTGTTCGCCGCAGCGACCAAGCTCTACGGCATCACCTTCGCCGAACGGACCGATCTCCAGGGCTACCACCCCGACGTCCGTGTCTTCGAGGTCTGGAACGAGGACGGCTCCGGCCTCGGCTTGTACCTCCTCGACCTGTACACCCGCGACAGCAAGCGCGGCGGCGCCTGGATGAACGCGCTCATCTCCCAGAACCGCCTGCTCGACCAGCCCACCGTCGTGGTCAACAATCTGAACGTCCCGAAGCCTGCCGAGGGTGAGCCGACCTTGCTGAGCCTCGACGAGGTCACGACCTTCTTCCACGAGTTCGGCCACGCGCTGCACGGTCTCTTCGCCGAGGTCGAGTACCCGCGGTTCTCCGGTACGAACGTCTTCCGGGACTTCGTCGAGTTCCCGAGCCAGGTGAACGAGATGTGGATGCTGTGGCCCGAGGTGCTCGCCGGCTACGCCAGGCACGTCGAGACCGGCGAGCCGATGCCGCAGGAACTGGTGGCGAAGCTCCAGGCGTCCGAGGGGTTCAACGAGGGCTTCTCGACGAGCGAGTACCTTGCAGCGGCGATGCTCGACCAGGCGTGGCACAGCATCGGTGCAGAAGACCGGGTCGACGATGTGGAGGCGTTCGAGGCGGCGGCACTCCGGTCCGCCGGACTCGACAATCCGGCCGTCCCGCCCCGCTACGCGAGCACGTACTTCGCCCACACCTTCTCGGGTGGATACGACGCCGGCTACTACTCCTACATCTGGAGCGAGGTGCTCGACGCCGACACCGTCGACTGGTTCACGGAGAACGGCGGACTGACGAGGGAGAACGGCGACCGCTTCCGCACCAAGCTCCTCGGGGTCGGCGGTTCGAAGGATCCTCTGGAGGCCTACCGCGACTTCCGTGGACGCGACGCGGTCATCGAGCCGCTCCTCCGACGCCGCGGGCTCGAGGACTGAACGACGAAGCCCGCCGCAGCGACTCCGGAGGATCCGGGGGCTGCGGCGGGCTTGTTCACCGCTGGGTGTCGTCTAGGCCGACTTCTCCTGACGGCGAGCCGCACGCGGGACGATCGTCGGGGCCGCGTTCTCGACGACGGACTCCCGGGTGATGACCACGCGAGCGACCTCGTCGGTGGAGGGCACCTCGAACATGATCGGCCCGAGCACCTCTTCCATGATGGCTCGGAGCCCTCGGGCACCGGTCTTGCGGAGGACGGCGAGGTCGGCGATCGCTTCGAGTGCCGCCTGGTCGAACTCCAGCTCGACGCCGTCGATCTCGAACATGCGCTGGTACTGACGCACGAGCGCGTTCTTCGGGACCGTGAGGATCTCCATGAGCGCATGCTGGTCGAGCGGGGTGACCGTCGTGACGACCGGCAGGCGACCGATGAACTCGGGGATGAGACCGAACTTGTGGAGGTCTTCCGGCAGGACCTCGCCGAAGAGGTTCACGTCGTCGCCCTTGCTGTGCAGGGGTGCGCCGAATCCGATGCCCTTCTTGCCCGCGCGGGAGGAGATGATCTCCTCCAGCCCGGCGAAGGCGCCGGCCACGATGAACAGGACGTTCGTCGTGTCGATCTGGATGAACTCCTGGTGCGGGTGCTTCCGGCCGCCCTGCGGGGGTACCGAGGCGACGGTTCCCTCGAGGATCTTGAGGAGCGCCTGCTGGACGCCCTCGCCGGAGACGTCGCGCGTGATGGAGGGGTTCTCCGCCTTGCGGGCGATCTTGTCGACCTCGTCGATGTAGATGATGCCGGTCTCCGCGCGCTTGACGTCGTAGTCGGCGGCCTGGATGAGCTTGAGGAGGATGTTCTCGACGTCCTCGCCGACGTAGCCGGCCTCGGTCAGTGCGGTCGCATCGGCGACGGCGAAGGGCACGTTGAGTCGTTTCGCGAGGGTCTGCGCGAGATACGTCTTGCCGCAGCCCGTCGGGCCGATGAGGAGGATGTTGCTCTTCGCGATCTCGATGTCGTCGTGCACCGTCTCGGCGGGAGCGAGCGTGGCGCGGGAGCGGACGCGCTTGTAGTGGTTGTACACCGCGACCGAGAGCGCCTTCTTCGCGGCCTCCTGGCCGATGACGTACTCCTCGAGGAAGGCGAAGATCTCCTTCGGCTTCGGGAGGTCGAACTCGCTCACCGTCTCCTCGCTCGCTTCAGCGAGTCGCTCGGCGATGATCTCGTTGCACAACTCGACGCACTCGTCGCAGATGTACACGCCGGGACCAGCGATCAGCTGCTGGACCTGCTTCTGGCTCTTGCCGCAGAACGAGCACTTGAGCAGATCGGCGCTTTCGCCTATCCGTGCCATGTCTTTCCCTCTCCCTGGAGATTCGGTGCTCCGAGCCTAACCTGTCCCTGCGACAACTCGGCGCGCCACCCCGCTGGGATGACGCGCCGAGTCGTGAGCACGGGAACCGGGTCAGGCCGTGATGGCCGCGATCGGGTTCTTCCGTGAGGTGAGCACCTGGTCGATGAGACCGTACTCGAGCGCCTCGGCGGCCGAGAGGATCTTGTCGCGGTCGATGTCCTTGTTGACCTGCTCCACCGAACGGTTGGAGTGGTGTGCGAGGGTCGACTCGAGCCAGCCGCGCATGCGGAGGATCTCGGCCGCCTGGATCTCGATGTCCGAAGCCTGTCCGTGGCCGGCCTCGCCGACGGCGGGCTGGTGGATCAGGATGCGGGCGTTCGGGAGCGCCAGGCGCTTGCCCGGCGTGCCGGCGGCGGTCAGCACGGCAGCGGCGGAGGCCGCCTGTCCGAGGACCACCGTCATGACGTGCGGACGGATGTACTGCATCGTGTCGTAGATCGCCGTCATCGCGGTGAACGAGCCACCGGGTGAGTTGATGTACATGACGATGTCGCGGTCGGGGTCCATGCTCTCGAGCACGAGCAGCTGGGCCATGATGTCGTCGGCCGATGCGTCGTCGACCTGCACGCCGAGGAAGATGATGCGGTCCTCGAAGAGCTTCGCGTACGGGTCCTGGCGCTTGTAGCCGTAGGCCGTGCGCTCTTCGAAGCTCGGGAGGATGTAGCGAGCACCCGGCATCTGCAGCGAGCGGCCCGCCGCACTGAACGTTGGAGTCTCCATGTGTTGCATTCCTGTCTGGTCGAAGCCGGGTTACTTGTCGCTGTCGACGGTTCCGCCGCCGCCGGCCACGTCGAGCGCGGACTCACGGAGGTGGTCGACGAAACCGTATTCGAGCGCCTCTTCGGCGTTGAACCAGCGGTCGCGGTCGCCATCGGCGTTGATCTGCTCGACGCTCTTGCCGGTCTGCGCCGCGGTGATCTCGGCGAGACGGCGCTTCATGTCGAGGATGAGCTGCGCCTGGGTCTGGATGTCGCTCGACGTCCCGCCGAATCCGCCGTGCGGCTGGTGGAGGAGCACGCGGGCGTTCGGGGTGATGTAGCGCTTGCCCTTGGTGCCGGCCGTGAGGAGGAGCTGACCCATCGACGCGGCCATACCGATGCCGACGGTGACGATGTCGTTCGGCACGAACTGCATGGTGTCGTAGATGGCCATGCCGGCCGTGATGGAGCCACCGGGCGAGTTGATGTAGAGGTAGATGTCGCGCTTCGGGTCGTCCGCGGCGAGGAGCAGCAGCTTGGCCGCGATCTCGTTCGCGTTCTCGTCGCGGACCTCGGCGCCCAGCCAGATGATCCGGTCCTTCAGCAGGCGGTCAAAGACACTGGGCGAGAACTGTGGTTCGGCCATTATCGCTCCGTTTCGGTTGTGCAGTGGTTCGAATCTATCGGAGGCCACGCGCGACCAACGCCCTGTTCGCCCTCGGCAGACTCCCGGGCGACGAGGTTCGCCGGCAGCGGACGGCGAGCGGACGGAAGGCGCGACCGTCGGGGCTCAGCGGAGCGGATCCGTCTCGAGTTCGTCGGCGTAGGCGCGGACGGACCGGTGGTAGCGCGGGAGGTGCGGCACGAGGGCACGGAGGGCGACCGCGGTCGCTCGGCGCGGGTCCCCCGAGCTGGCGAGCGCCAGGGCCAGGAAGGCCGCGGTCGCGTCCGCGTACGGACCGGTCGGATCGTCCGCGAGCTGCTGTTCCAGCAGGACGACGCTCTCAGCGGTCCGGCCGAGGTTGCGGAGGGTGCTGGCCAGTTGGATGATCGCCTGCGGACGGTGCTCCTCGTCGAGCCCGGCCTCGAGCGCGGCGCGATAGAAGACCTCGGCCTCGACCTCGTGGCCGGCGGAGTCGCGTGCACCGGCAACCTCGAAGGCGGCGCGGGCGTCACCCGCCGGACGCTCGGCGGCCAGGGCGTCGATCGCCGCGATGCGCTGCTCGTCGTCGATGGTCTCGTCGGCCCAGACGGCTGCGACGCGGTCGTCCCAGCCGGTTGCGTCGGTCGTCGTCATGATGGCTCCCATTCGGCTGACGTGTCCGGAGACGACGACAGGGGCGGAATCGCTTCCGCCCCTGTCGCCACTGCTGGTGCTGTCCTACTCGGCAGCGGCCTCGTCGGCAGCGGCCTTCTTGGCCGGTGCCTTCTTGGCGGGCGCCTTCTTCGCAGGTGCCTTCTTGGCGGCGGCCTTCTTCGGCTCTGCCTCGGCCGGAGCCTCGTCGGCGGCGTCCTCGACCGGAGCCTCGGTCGTCTCGTCGGCCGCGGTCTCGGTGGCGGCGTCCTCGTCCTCGACCACGGCGACGAAGTCGCTCAGGTCGACGGGCTTGCCGTTGGAGTCGACGACCTCGGCCTTGCCGAGCGCGATGGCGATGGCCTTGTTGCGGGCGACCTCGCCGACCATGGCGGGGATCTGGCCCTGCTGGCCGAGTGCCTCGATGAACTCACCAGGCTCCATGCCGTACTGCGACGCGCTCTGGATGAGGTACTCGGTGAGCTCGTTCTGGTTCACCTGGACGTTGAGCGACTCCGCCAGTGCGTCGAGGAGGAGCTGCGTGCGCAGTGCCTTCTCGCTGGACTCGGTGACCTCGGCGCGGTGCTCGTCGTCCTCGAGGCGGTTCTCGCCCTCGAGGTGACGGTGCACCTCGTCCTCGATGACGCTCTCGGGCACGGGGATCTGCGCGGCCTCGAGCATGGCGTCGACGAGCGCGGTGCGTGCGTCGCGGCCCTGGGTGATGACCTGCTGGCGCTCGACGACCTCGCGCAGCTGCGCCTTGAACTCGTCGATGGTGTCGAACTCGCTCGCGATCTGAGCGAAGTCGTCGTCGGCCTCGGGAAGCTCGCGCTCCTTGACGGCGGTCAGGGTGACGGTGACCTCGGCGTCCTCGCCCTCGTGCTCGCCACCGAGCAGCGGCGAGGTGAAGGTGGTGGTCTCACCGGCGGTGAGGGAGTCGAGTGCCTCGTCGATGCCGGTGAGCAGCTCGCCCGAACCGATCTCGTAGGAGACTCCGCTCGCGCGGTCGACCTCGGCGTCGTTGATCTTGGCGACCAGGTCGAGCTGGGCGAAGTCGCCCGTCTTGGCCGGGCGGTCGACGGTCACGAGCGTGCCGAAGCGTGCACGGATGCGGTCGAGCTCGTCCTGGACGTCGGCTTCGCCGGCTTCCTGAGCGTCGACGGTGAGCTTGAGGCCCTCGTAGGCGGGAAGCGTGATCTCGGGACGGACGTCGACCTCGATGTTCACGAGCAGGTCGCCGGAGAAGTCCTTCTCGTTCGGCCACTCGACGATGTCGGCCTGCGGGCGGCCGAGCGGACGGAGTTCGTTCTCCTCGAGTGCCTTGCGGAAGAAGCCGTCGAGGCCCTCGTTGACGGCGTGCTCGATCACGGCGCCCTTGCCGACGCGCTGGTCGATGATCGCCGGTGGCACCTTGCCCTTACGGAAGCCGGGGACGTTGATGTCCTCGGCGATGTGTCCGTAGGCGTGGGTGATGCTCGGCTTGAGCTCCTCGGGCGTCACCGCGATGGCGAGCTTGACGCGAGTGGGGCTCAGCTTCTCGACCGTGGTCTTCACGTGATTACTTCTCCTGTGTCGGGGATTCTGCCTCAGTTGAGGACGCAAAACGGAGTCGGGGCGACAGGATTCGAACCTGCGACCTCCCGGTCCCAAACCGGGCGCTCTACCAAGCTGAGCTACGCCCCGGATCGGCGACAATCCGGCCAGCCGGCCCGACCGACGAGCGGTGGGCGAAATGGCCTCGGTCAGTCTAGCCCAGAATCTGTGCGGCCCCTGTGCGGTTTCCGGGGCGGAACCGGCCTCGGGACACGGAGCTGCACGGATGGGCGCTCGGGATGCAGTAGCATTACCGGGTGAGTTCGTCGCATTGCGACGCCTCGGGGATGTAGCTCAATGGTAGAGCCTCAGTCTTCCAAACTGATTACGCGGGTTCGATTCCCGTCATCCCCTCTCCATTCGTCAGAACCATGCAGCGCCGTGCGAGCAGGCGCGACGGTTCGGCTCCGGTCCAGCGGCCTTCTGACGCCGCGCCCTTCGACAGACTCAGGGACCGGATCGTTCCCGTTGACCCTCCTCCGGTCACTGAGCTTGTCGAAGTGCCCACGAGGAACCCGTCGGCAGGCCCAGGAACCGGAGCCATCCGGGCACACCTCACCCCGGGACACCGAGCATGCGCGACCGAGCTGCCCTTCGACAGGCTCAGGGACCGAATCGTCCCCAGTGAACCTCGCCCGGTCACTGAGCTTGTCGAAGTGCCCACGAGAAACCCTTCGACAGGCTCAGGGACCGGTGGGGGTCAGAACGGCGCGGGATCCGGTTCGGTTCGATGACGTTTCCCGTCGGGTGTCGTCCAGTCGAGCACCCCGCCGGGCCCGTGTTCGAGGCTCCATCCGGGGAGGTGCTTCATCCGATGGTGATGTCGACACAGGCAGGCGAGATTGCCGACATCTGTTGCGCCGCCGTCCTCCCACGCGACCGAATGGTCGAGGTCGCAGGCTCTGGCTCGTCGCCCGCAACCGGGTGCGCGACAGGTGCCGTCTCGCAGGCGGACCGCGCGTTGAAGATCGGCGGGAACGCGGTACTGATTCCGCCCGACGGAGAGGATCGCGCCGGTTTCCGGCTGGACAAGGATCCGCGTGAAGCTGGGTGCGTTCACGGCGATACGCGCGGCGGTCTCCGGGTCGATCGGGCCGTACCCGTCGAGCATGCCGGGTGCGTCGGATACTCCGGCCATCGTGAGTGCCGGGACGGTGATCTGCACCGTCGGCTTGATGTGCTCCTGCACCTCGATCGGGTGCGGCAGGACTGGGCTGGACATCACGTCTTCCGGGGTCACACCGGTGAGCGCGAGCGCCGCGAGGGCGTCCGCTTGCAGTTGGGCGCAGGTGCGGGTGTCACCGGCCTTGCGCGACTCCGCGGCAGCCGCTTCGACCCGCTCCGCGATGCCCTGCGCGATCGGCGCCGTGGTGAACAGGTGCACCCACGCCATACCGTCCGCCGCGGGCTCGAACTCCACCCGACGGTCCGCCTCGGAGCGCACCGCTCGGGCGCTGATGGACTCGGGGTGGAGGCGCTCGCGCATGACGCGGGCGCTCGTGCGGAGGCCAGCGGCCGTGGTGCGCTCGGCGACGACGAGAATCTGTTCGAGGAACACCGCCCGCCCAGCAGCAGGGACGTCGCAGAGTTGGTCGGTGATCACTTGCGCATGCCGCGCCGAGATACGGCCTGCCTCCAGCGACGCGAGCACGGCTGGTGCGTCGTTGACGAGACGTTCGGCGTCGTTGGTCGCGCGCTGGATCGTCCGTTCCGGTATTCGGGTCGCCATCGCGAGGGCCGCACACGTCGACCGGCGGGAGAGCTCCCGACGCTCAGCCGGCGGAAAGATCGCCGGGACCGTGACGTCCGCGAAGGCGTCCGCATAGGCGGCAGAGCGGGCCAGGAGGCGCGCCTTCCGTGCGTCCAAGACTGCTTGCTGCCGGTGGATCTCCGCCCACTGATCCGAGAGCCCTGCGAGGCGCGCGGCGTGCTCGTCGCTCGCGCGGATCGCGGTGGCGGTGGTCTCGGTCATGGAACCAGTCCACCATGGACCACTGACATTCCAGATGCTGAGCTGCGCCGGTTGTGGAGGTTGCTCGTGTGCCCGTCGACAAGCTCAGGGACCGGAGGAGGTTACCCACAGACCGGGAGAAGATCGCCGGAGCCGGAAGTCCCTCGTGCGCCCTTCGACAGGCTCAGGGACCGGAAGAGGTGACACAGGGACCGGAGAGGTTACTCAGGGACCGGAAGAGGTTGCTCAGGGACCGGGAGAAGGCCACCGGAGCGGGAGGTCCCACCCGTGCCCTTCGACAGGTCGTCGCCTGGGGAGGACGGAGGACAGGATGCCCGACGCCCTAGGCTGAGCGCATGCGACTCGACGCGATCTGGCCCCACATCTGGACGGTGGCCGGCGCGCTCGTCTTCTTCGTCGGGGTGTACGCACTCGCGACCGGGCGACTCGGCGTCGGACTCATCTGCATGATCGGCTGCGTCGTCTGCCTCTCCGGCTCGCTCGCCGCGCAGCGTCGCCTCAGGAAGCGCGACGCACGCCGCCGCTAGTCTTCGTCGACGGCTGCGGCGTGGACCGCTCTGAGGGCGACGTAGTGTGCGGCGTTCTGCTTGATCGCCTCCTGCTCGTCGGCCGTCAGCTCCCGCCGCACCTTGGCCGGGACCCCCGCGACGAGCGACCCGGGCGGCACGATCATGCCCTCGAGGACCACCGCTCCGCCGGCGACGAGCGACCCGGCACCGATCACGGCTCCGCTCAGGACCACGGAGCCCATGCCGATGAGGCAGTCGTCCTCGACGGTGCAGCCGTGCACGACCGCGTTGTGTCCGACGGAGACGTTGCGCCCGATGACCGTCGGGTGGCCGCTGTCCGTGTGCACGGCGACGCCGTCCTGGATGTTGGACCCTGCGCCGAGCGTGATCGAGTCGGAGTCCGCGCGGAGGACGGCGTTGTACCAGACGCTCGAATCCGCGGCGAGCATGACGGCGCCCACCAGCACGGAGCCCGGTGCCGTGTAGGCACTCGGGTCGACCTGGGGCGAGCGTCCGTCTGAGAGTTTCCTGACCGTACCGTGCAGCGTCATACCGGCCACGCTATCGCAGGCGGCCCCGGCCGACGGGAACCCGCGTCGTTCCGGGGTGAATCGCCGGTACGGTCAGGCTTTCCTTGCTGAGTGCACCCTTCGTAAGCCGAGCCTCGACTTCCTTGCGGAATGTCTGCGGCTGAGTACCGTTGCATTCAAGTAGACCGACGAATCCGCCCGACCAGGGCCTCACTCGTCAACGAAGGGGAAACACCATGACCGACATCACCACCTCCATTCCGCAGGCCGTCGCCAACCCGGACGTCGCAGCAGGCACCGCTCAGTTCCTCAGCCCCGTCGTCGTCGACCTCACCGCCATCGTCGTCAACGGCAAGCAGGCCCACTGGCACGTGCGTGGCGCGAACTTCATCGGCGTCCACGAGCTGCTCGACGACATCGTCGACCACGCCCAGGAGTGGGCCGACCTCGCCGCAGAGCGCATCGTCGCCCTCGGCCTCCCGGTCGACGCACGCCTCAGCACCGTCGCCGCGAAGACCAGCACGCCCGAGCTGAGCGAGGGCTTCCAGCAGTCCGACCGCACCATCGCCGAGGTCATCGCCCTCATCGACGCCGCCTCCGCCTCGGTCAACACCGCGGTCGACGAGCTCGACGAGCTCGACCAGACCAGCCAGGACATCGCGATCGAGATCGCCCGCGGCCTCGACAAGGACCGCTGGTTCCTCTTCGCCCACCTCAGCCGGTAGCACCCCGGCGGGGCGACCCGCCAGCATCACCCACGAAGGGGCAGTCATCCGTGACTGCCCCTTCGTCGCGCGTGTCACCCGTCAACCGTTGCGCTGGAGCAGGGCGAGGACCGCGAGGACGCGTCGGTGGTCGCTCCCGGAGTCCTCGAGACCGAGCTTCTGGAAGATGGCCGAGATGTGCTTCTCGACCGCACCGACACCGACCCGCAGGCGTTCGGCGATCGCCGTGTTCGTGCGCCCCTCCGCCATGGCGGAGAGCACCTCCGTCTCACGCGGGGTCAGGCCGGCCAACGGGTCGCGCTGTGCTGCGAACAGGGTGCGGACCACGTCGGGGTCGAGGACGGTCCCTCCCTCGACCAACCGGTGGATGGCGTCCTGCACCTCCTCCAACGAGGCGACCCGGTCCTTGAGCAGGTAGCCGATCCCACGCCCGCCGTCCGCGAGCAGCTCCCGGGCGTAGACGGTCTCGACGTACTGGCTGAGCAGCAGGACGGGGAGGTCGGGATGCTCGGCACGCAGCGCTATCGCTGCGCGGACCCCTTCGTCCCGGAACGTGGGCGGCATGCGGACGTCCATGACGATGAGGTCCGGTCGGTCCGCCGCGAGTCCGCGCTGGAGCGCCTCCGCATCGGCGTACGCGGCGACCGTGACGAAGCCGGCCTCGTCGAACAGCCGCATCAAGCCCTCGCGGAGCAGTGTCGAATCCTCGGCGATCACGATGCGGAGCGGTCCACCACCGGCACGGTCAGGGCTGATCACGCGTTCAGCCTACGGGGAGCGAGATCGACACGGCGCTGCCACGTGCGACGCCTTCCCACACCGGGGCCGGCTCGATCACCAGTCTCCCGCCGAGACCCTGCGCGCGTTCCGTCAGGCCTTCGAGACCGTGGCCCGGTTCCAGGTGCGCGCCGCCCCGACCGTCATCGGTCACGCGGAGGGTGAGCCGCGAACCCAGCTGCTGGTCAACCGTCGCGTGGGCCTCGACGCCGGCGCGCCGCGCGTCCGCATGCTTCGACACGTTGGTCAGGAGTTCGGCGACGATGAAGTAGATCCCACGTTCCGTCTCACGAGGCAGCGTCACCGATGAGACGACCGCCAGCTCCGTCCTCGTCGGCACCGGACACCGCGCGGCGAGGTCCTCGAGTGCCGCGACGAGGCCGCGGTCCTGCAGCAGTGGCGGCATCAGGCCCTTCGAGAGCGCGCGGAGTTCGTCGAGCGTCTCGGCGGCCTGGGCGCGCGCCTCACCCAGGAGGGAGCGTGCGGAAGCGGGGTCCGTATCGAGGCGTCGTTCGGCGGCCGCGAGATCCATCTGCAACCGGACGAGTCGCTGCTGCGGACCATCGTGGATGTCCCGTTCGAGCCGCCGCACCGCGCCCGCCTCAGCCGAGACCGCGGCACCGCGTGCACGCCGCTCCGCCAGCAGCTCGGCGCGCAACTCCTCCTGTGGCCGCGCACCGAACAGCCCGGAGGCGATGGCGTGGTGCAGCAGCACCAGCACCCGGAGGACCAGCGGGAGCGTCACGAGGAACACGACACCGAGCGCGAGATTCCAGAGCTTGTCGGCGAGCAACGCGTCCGACGGGTCCAGCGTGGGAGCCAGCAGCTCCGCGAAGCCCGAGGAGGAACCAGCCGAGAGCCGGTCCGCCCAGATCCAGTAGGTCGTGCCGGCGACGGCACCCACGGTCCAGGTGATGGTCAGCCCCCAGGTGATGCCCCCGACGATCGGGTTCACGAGGACCGTGTGCAGGGCCGCCAGCCACCAACGCGGTCCGGCGAGTGGAGCGAGCACGGCACCCAGTGTCGTCTCGGTCCCGATGGACGACCGCCAGGCTCCTCGTCGGATCGGCGGGAGCCCCGTCGTGCTGAGACGCGCGACCTCGAGCTCCACGAACGCCCGCGAGACCCAGAGGGCTCCGACGACGATCAGGAGACCGACCCCCAGGATCGCGAGCCCGAAGCCGAGGGAGAGGATCACCACGGCGAGGACGCCGCCGGCGATGACGATCGGCAGGTTGGGCAACAGGAACAGGAGCGATCCGGGGACGTCCAGCCAGAGCCGACCGTATCGCCATGCGCCTCGGGTGGAGGGATCAGGCTTCGCCGACGCGTCGAGCTGCCGGCCGATGGCGGTGGTCATGAAGGAGGTCCTTTCGACGGAGCGGTCCCGGCTCTCGCACCGGGCTCACCTCAGTCTGTTCGGCTCCGCCGACGAACGGCATCCGGTGGACGCCCCGTTCCGATCGGGGGTTATCCCCCGGCCGGGTGGACGGATGGAGCCGCCGTCAGGCGCCCACCCAGCATCGTCGCACGGACCGGCATGGTGCGCAGGGCTTCCGGCGCGCAGGAGAACGGGTCGAACCCCACGACGACGAGGTCGGCGGGGCGGCCGACGGCAACCACGTCGTCGTCTCCTCTGGTCGACGCCGCCAGTGCTTCCTCGACCGTGATGGCCTGCTCGCCGTGCCAGGCCTCGCGTCCATCGCGGCTGCGCGTCACGGCGGCGGCGATGGAGACCCACGGGTCGAGGGGAGCGACCGGGGCGTCGGAACCGAGTCGGAGCGTGGCGCCGGCGTCGAGGAGGCTGCGGAGCACGAAGGCACGGTCGGTGCGCCCGGCCCAGTGGACCTCGGCGATGTCCCGATCGTCCATCGCGTGTTCCGGCTGGACACTCGCAGCCGTTCCGGTCCGCGCGAACCGCTCCAGGTCCGATGCCCGGAGTAGCTGCGCGTGTTCGATCGTGCCCCTCGCGCCGGTCGTCTCGATCGCGTCGAGCGCGAGGGTGTTGGCGCGGTCACCGATGGCGTGCACCGCGCAGTGGAGGCCGTTGGCGGTCGCCAGGGTGAGCAATGCGGTGAGTCGCTCCGGCGGGACGTTGAGCATCCCGTGCGCGTCGGTTCCGGGAGACGAACCCGGATAGGGCGCGTCGCAGCAGGCCGTCCGGGTGTTGAGGGATCCGTCGGTGATGACCTTGAACGGGCCGACCTGCACCAGGCCGTCCGTTCCGGCGAGCACTCCCCCGGTCACGAGCCCGGCGTCGATCGCGCGCTCGAGGTGCTCGGCGTACACACCGAACGAGATGCGGAGCGCGCGAGTCCCGTTCCCGACCCGACGGATCCAGTCGGCGGCGTTCCAGCGCATCTCCAGGTCGACGACACCGACGACGCCGCGTGACGCCGCCTGATCGGCTGCGGCGTCGACCCAGCGGTCGGAGAGCTCGTCGGCGACCTGGTCGAGCTGCTTGAGGACGGCGAACGACTCCTCCTCCCGCAACAGGCCGGTGGGATGGTCGGCGAAGCCCGTGGCCCGGAGCGCCGCGCTGTTCAGCCAGCAGCAGTGGAGGTCGGCGCTGACCAGCACGACCTCGCGGTCCGGTGCGATCGCGTCGAGCAGCGCGAACGTCGGCGCGTCCGGCCAGAGGGCGTCCCGGAACTTCGCGCCCTCGACCCAGCCGTCACCATCGGCCCCCTGAGCGATCCGCTCAGCGACCAACTCGACCGCCTCGGCGGCGGATGCAGCAGAGGACAGGTCGACGCGCCTGGCCGTACGCGCCCACTGGGTGAAGTGCACGTGGTGGTCCCAGAGCCCGGGCAGGAGGAACCCACCACCGCCGTCCAACACCCCGGGGTCGGAGCGAAGCAGGACCTCGGGATCGGCGGGTCGGATCGCCACGATCGAGTCGTCCTCGAGCAGGACGTCGACCCGTTCGGCGTCGGACGAGCCTCCGCGGCGCGGTCCGGACAGGTGGACGTCGGCGATCGTCGTGACGAGGTCGCCGTCGGGTCCAGGGCGGTGCTCGGTCATCACATCGGTCCTCGTCGGTTCGGCGGGCGGGTTCGGTTCAGCGCTGACAGTTCGGGCACCAGTACAGCTTGCGGGCGCCCATCTCCTCCAAAAGGATGTTCGTCCCGCAGACGCGGCACGGCAGTCCCTCCCGCTTGTAGACCCAGTGGCGATCGGCGCGGTTGGCCATCGCGAGGCGGTAGTCGGCCGCCGACAGGTCGTCCATCGTCATCATCTGGCCGGTCTCGACCCCGATCGCGAGCAACCGCGTCCAGTCGAGCCAGATCTCGCGAAGCGTCTCGACGGGGACCGTCTTCCCGGTGCGGTGCGGATCGAGACGGGCGCGGAACAGCAGTTCGGCGCGGTAGACGTTGCCGATCCCGCTGATGATCTGCTGATCCATGAGGAGCAGACCGATCGGGGAACCCTTGCGGTGCGCACGCGACACGAACCGCTCCCCCGCCTCCGCGCTCGGGTCGAGCAGTGGATCCGGTCCGAGCCGATCGATGACGGCCTGCACCCCGGCGGCGTCGATCACCTCGCAGGCGGTCGGCCCGCGGAGGTCCGCCACGGTCGTCTCGGTCAACAGCCGCACGCGCACCTGACCCACCGGTTCGGGTGGGAACCGCTCGTCGATCTCGGCGAGTGGACTCGACTGCTCGGACATCCGGACCCTGGCCCGGCGCGGTGCACCGATGCTGTGCAGGGAGTTCTCCCCGTCCGCATCGTGGATCGGCGCATCGTCGTCGTCGTCGAGCACCGTGCCGCGCTGGTTCGTCTGCCCCATGCGGCCGTTCGAGGCGGCGATGGTCGGGTCCGACCGGATCTCACCGGCGAAGTCCCACGCGCCGTACAGACCGAGGTGCACCCGCAACCACAGTCCGTCGTCGAACTCGAGGAACATCTGCTTGCCCACGGCCTTGGCGTCGGTGACCGTCCGGCCGTCGAGCACGGCGGCACCCTCGGCGAAGCGCCCCTGGGGAGACGACACGGCGACCCGGTGTCCGACGAAGTTCTGAGCGAACTGTCGGGCGATGCGATGGACGGAGTGCCCCTCGGGCATGGTGACTCCTCACTCGGTGGGGGCGCGATCCGGCGCGCCGCGCGGTGGCGGTGGAGGACGCGTCAGGCGTCGACGTGCTTGCCGGCGATGGTGCCGGTCGCCTCGAATTCGGCGAGCTGGGCGATCCGACGGGCGTGACGTTCCTCGAGGCTGAACGGCTCGGCGATGAACGCGTCGATGAAGGACACCGCCTCGTCGGTGCTGTGCTGACGCGCACCGATCGAGATGACGTTGGCGTCGTTGTGCTGCCGAGCCAGCTGCGCCGTGCTGAGGTTCCAGACGAGCGCCGCGCGGACACCGACGACCTTGTTCGCGGCGATCTGCTCGCCGTTGCCCGAGCCGCCGAACACCACGCCGAGGGCGTCCACACCGGCCTGCTGATCGCGCACGACGGCCTTCGCCGCGTTGATGCAGAACGCCGGGTAGTCGTCCAACGCGTCGTACTCGGCAGGGCCGTGGTCGACGACGTCGTGACCGGCTGCGCGCAGGTGGTCCTGCAGGAACTGACTGAGCTCGAGACCGGCGTGATCGGTGGCGATGTGGATGCGCATGTGGAAAGTCTAGGGTTCCGGGCGCCGGCGTCGCGTCAGTCGAAGATCGGGTCCGCCGTACGGCTGCGCTTCAGCTCGAAGAAGCCCGGGTAGGCGGCAGCGGCGACGACACCGTCCCACAGTGCGAGCGCCTGCTCGCCCTTCGGCGCCGGCGAGATGACGGGTCCGAAGAACGCCACGTCGTCGATCGCGATGACGGGGGTGCCGACGTCCTGACCGACCCGTCCGATGCCGTCGAAGTGGCTCTCGCGCATGGGCCCGTCGTAGGCGTCCGTCGTCGACGCTTCGGCGAGCGCCGCCGGGAGCCCGGTCTCGGCGAGGGCTTCGGCGATCACGGCGTCGACGTCCTCCGCGCGTCCGCCGGGGTGGATCCGCGTGCCGAGGGCGTCGTAGAGCGGCTTGACGACCGCATGTCCGTGTTCGGCTGCCGCAGCGGCGACGAGCCGCGTGTATCGGAGCGCCCGGGGGAAGAAGGCCCGGTAGTCGTCGCTGACGTCCTGGTCCTCGTTGAGGACGGCGAGGCTCATGATGTGCCAGTGGACGTCGAGGTTCCGGGCTTCGGTGACCTCGTCGACCCAGCGCGAGGTCATCCAGGCCCACGGGCAGGAGGGGTCGAACCAGAAGTCGACGCGGGTGGTGTCTGCAGCGGAAGTCGTCATGCCGTCACCCTACGCGCCGATCCCCGTCGACTCCCCCGAAACGGACGGACGGCGGGTCTAGGCTGGTTGATCGTGCCGCGGTCGTCACGAGCGACCACGTGCAGTTCACACGTCACGTGTCCATCAACACCAGGGAGCAGTTGTGCCAGGAGAGAACCTCACCCGAGTCGAAGCCCAGGAGCGCAGGGCGCTCGTCGACACGTCGAGCTACGAGGTCGTGCTCGACCTCACGACCGGTCCCGAGGTGTTCCGCAGCACCACGACGGTGCGCTTCACCGGTGAACCGGGTGCCTCGACCTTCATCGACGCCATGACGCGCACCGTCCACTCCGTCACGCTGAACGGCGTCGAGCTCGACCCGTCGGCCGTCTCCGACGGCGTGCGCATCCAGCTCGACGGCCTCGCTGCGGAGAACGTGCTCGTCGTCGACGCGGACGCCGAGTACACGAACACCGGTGAGGGCCTCCACCGCTTCGTCGACCCCGTCGACGGCGAGGTGTACCTGTACAGCCAGTTCGAGGTGCCGGACTCCCGTCGGGTGTTCGCGGTCTTCGAGCAGCCCGATCTGAAGGCGACGTTCACCTTCACGATCACGGCGCCCGCGGCCTGGCAGGTCGTCAGCAACTCCCCCACGCCTGAGCCGGTACCGGCGCACGACGGCGCGGCGACCTGGAGCTTCGCACCCACGCAGCGCATCTCCTCCTACATCACCGCGATCGTGGCCGGCCCGTACGACGTGGTGCGCAGCGAGCTCACCTCGAGCGACGGCCGGACCATCCCGCTGGGCGTCTTCGCTCGCAAGAGCCTGGCGGAGTACCTCGACGCCGACTACATCTTCGAGAAGACGCGTCAGGGCTTCGCGTACTACGAGGAGAAGTTCGCGTACCCGTACCCGTTCGAGAAGTACGACCAGCTCTTCGTCCCAGAGTTCAACGCGGGCGCGATGGAGAACGCCGGCGCGGTGACCTTCACCGAGACCTACGTGTTCCGCTCGAAGGTGACCGACGCGATCAAGGAGCGCCGGGTCGTCACGATCCTGCACGAGCTCGCCCACATGTGGTTCGGCGACCTCGTCACCATGAAGTGGTGGAACGACCTGTGGTTGAACGAGTCGTTCGCCGAATGGGCTTCGACGATCGCCACCGCTGAGGCCACCGAGTGGACCGAGGCGTGGACGACGTTCAACGCGATGGAGAAGACCTGGGCGTACCGCCAGGACCAGCTGCCGTCGACGCACCCCATCGTCGCGACCATCAACGACCTCGAGGACGTCCAGGTCAACTTCGACGGCATCACCTACGCCAAGGGCGGCTCCGTCCTGAAGCAGCTCGCCGCCTGGGTGGGCATCGAGGCGTTCTTCGCCGGCGTCGGCAACTACTTCCGCAAGCACGAGTTCGGCAACACCGTGCTGGACGACCTGCTCGTCGAGCTCGAGGCGACGAGCGGCCGCGACCTCCGCGAGTGGTCGAAGCTGTGGCTCGAGACCGCCGGGGTCGGGACGTTGAGCCCGGAGTTCACGGTCGACGCCGACGGCGCGTTCACCGCGTTCGCCGTCCGTCAGACGGTCCCCGCGGACTACGACACGCTGCGTCCGCACCGCCTCGCCATCGGCCTGTACCGGCTGCAGGACGGCAAGCTCGTCCGCACCCAACGCGTCGAACTCGACGTCGACGGGGCGCTCACCGAGGTGCCGGAGCTCGTCGGTGAGACGCAGCCCGACCTGGTGCTGCTGAACGACGACGACCTCGCCTATGCGAAGATCCGCCTCGATGAGCGGTCGCTCGCGACGGCGATCGGCCACCTCGCCTCGATCGAGGACCCGCTCGCACGCTCGCTGGTCTGGGGCGCTGCCTGGGACGCGACCCGCGACGCCGAGTCGAGCGCCTCCGACTACGTGGAACTCGTCCTCGGGAACATCGCCACGGAGACCGAGTCGACGACCCTGCGCACCACGCTCGGCCAGCTCGGTCTGGCCGCGCGTAACTACGTCGCTCCGGAACGCCGCCTGGCGACCATCTCCCGGGTCGGCGACGCGCTCTGGACGCTCGCCCAGGAGGCGGAGGCCGGCTCCGATGCGCAGTTCCAGTTCGTGAAGTTCTTCGCCGCTCTGGCCTCGACCCCCGAGCACGGCGAGCACCTGCGTGCACTTCGCGACGGCTCCGCGGCACTCCCGGGCCTGGAGATCGACACCGACCTCCGCTGGGAGCTCCTCGAGGGACTGGTCCTCCTCGGTCTCGCGGACGGTTCGGACATCGATGCGGCGCTCGCCGAGGACAACACGGCCAACGGTGCGCAGGCGGCCGCTCGTGCACGGGCGACGATCCCCACCGTCGAGGGCAAGCGCGCAGCGTTCGACTCGGTCGTCGAGCACGACGACCAGCCGAATGCGATCGTCCGGAACGTCGGTCTCGGGTTCGGGCATGTCATCGACCCGGCCGTCCTGCAGCCGCTCGTCGAGCCGTACTTCGCCGCGCTCACCTCGGTCTGGGAGTCGCGCAGCTACAAGATCGCCGAGTACATCGTCGAGGGGCTCTACCCGGCGGCGCTCGCCTCCACCGAGCTCCGCGACCGCACCCGCGCGTGGTTGGAAGCCAACGCCGATATCCCGGCACTCCGACGCATGCTCGTCGAAGCCCTCGCCGGGGTCGAGCGGGCGCTCGCGGCACAGGCACGGGACGCCGCGTGATCCACTCGGCCGGATAGCACTCCGGTACCAGGATCCTCTGGCGAGAACCCCTCCACGGCACGACCCGCTGTGGAGGGGTTCTCCGTATCCTGGAGGGATGCGCCGACCAGTGAACGACGACCGACCCTCAGGGTCGTCCTCGTCGTGACCGCTCGGAAGCCGTCCTCCGACCGGGACCCGGCCGCGACGGAGGCCGCACTGATGCTCCCGCGCCCACCCGGGGTCGTCCGACGCTGGTGGTCGAGGCATCCGTGGACCGCCGACTCGCTCATCGCCGCCGGGTACCTCCTCGTCGCGCTCTCGGTCAGCACCGTCGAGTGGTTCGACGTCGACCTGGCCGCCCAGCCCGGCCGCATCGCGCTCGCCGTCGCGATCGTGGGCATCACGACACTCGCCGTCCTGCTCAGGCGACGGCGCCCGCTCGCGATGACCGTGCTCGTCATCGCCGTCGGGCTCGTCTCGGTCGCACAGACGGTGGGCGTCGACGCGTTCGCCGTGCCGATCCTGCTCTACTCGGTGGCCGTGTACCGAACCGTCGCACTCGGCTGGCAGGCCTTCGCCGCCGCCGCGGTCGTCGCCGTCCTCGCCCCGTTCCTGCCCTGGGCCGCACCACATGAGCCGGGAGAGCCGCAGCAGACCATCATCTCGGTCGTCCTCTTCGCGCTCTTCGGGCTGCTGATCGGGATCAACGTCGGCAATCGCAAGCGGTACGTCGAAGCACTCGTCGATCGGGCGGCGCAGCTGGCCCGCGAGCGCGACCAGCAGGCCCAGCTCGCCGCCGTCGCCGAGCGGACCCGCATCGCCCGCGAGATGCACGACATCGTCTCCCACAGTCTCACCGTCATCGTCGCGCTCAGCGAGGGGGCCCTGGCGACGAAGGACCCGGCGGCGTCCCGGTCCGCCATGACCGCCGTCACCGACGCCGCCCGCGGCTCCCTCGTCGACATGCGACGCATGCTGGGCGTCCTCCGCGAGACCGGCAGCGCACCCCTCGCTCCGCAACCCGACGCCGCGTCGATCCCCGCGCTCGTCGAGACCTTCCGCGGGCTCGGCCTGCCGGTCGCACTCACCGTCTCGGGGCCGTCGACGGACGACCCGTCGATCCTGCTCGCCGTGCACCGCATCACGCAGGAGGCACTCACGAACGCGCTGCGGTACTCGGAGCGGCCGAAGCGCGTCGACGTCGTCATCACCACCGACGACGAGCACCTCGAGCTCATCGTCGAGAACGACGGGTCCATTCCGGACGCGCCGTCGCTCGGCGCCGGCCAGGGGTTGCTGGGCCTCCGCGAACGCGTCGCGTTCCAAGGAGGTCGGGTCACCGCCGGAGCCGTCGGCGATCGGCTGTGGCGCGTCCATGCCGTCCTGCCGCTGGAGCCACGCCCGACGAGAACGTCCCCGCCGACCACCGAACCACGAGGAACCACACCATGACCGATCCCGTCCGCATCCTGCTCGTCGACGACCAACAGCTCATCCGGCTCGGTTTCGGTCTCGTGCTCGGCGCGGAGGACGACCTGGACGTGGTCGGTGAGGCTTCGAACGGCGCCGAGGCGATCGACCTCGCCGCCAGGCTGCAGCCGGACGTGATCCTCATGGACGTCCGGATGCCGGGACTCGACGGGATCGAGGCGACCAGGAGGATCGTCGCCGCGAACCCCGACAGCCGCATCATCATCCTGACGACCTTCGACCTCGACGAGTACGCCTTTGGAGCGCTGCGGGCCGGCGCGAGCGGCTTCCTCCTGAAGGACGCCCTGCCGAACGAGCTGACGTCCGCGATCCGCGCGGTCCATGCCGGCGACGCCGCCGTCTCGACCCGCATCACGAAGCGCATGCTCGAACTCTTCGCGACGGCCCTCCCCGGCACGCCCGCGGCCGCCGAGGACGGCTCGGCAGCAGAACTCGCCGAGCTGACGCCGCGGGAGCACGACATCCTCGTCGCCATGGCGGAGGGGCTGAGCAACGCGGAGATCGCCGCCCACTTCGTCCTCTCCGAGTCGACGGTGAAGACGCACGTCGGTCGGGTGCTCATGAAGCTGCAGCTGCGCGACCGCGTGCAGGCGGTCATCTTCGCCTACAAGCACGGACTCGTGCGTCCATGACCGTTCACGCAGGCCCCCTTCGGCTCGCACTCGGGCGGCTCACACGGTTCACTCCGGGTCGCTCGGTACACTGTGGCCCATATGAACTGGGATGAGATCTGGCCTGACGTGACCGCCTTCCTCTGGACGGCGGGGTGGAAGATCATCGGCGTGGTGGTCGTGATCGGCCTGGCGTTCGCTGCCGCATGGGTACTCCGATTCGTCATCCGACGCGTCGTCGGCCGCATCGTGAGTGGCGTCAAGAAGAGCGCCGACGTCACGGACACGCAATCGCTGCTCGCCTCGCCGCTCGCCGCCGTCCGACTCGTCCAGCGCACGCGGACCCTCGGCACCGTGCTCAGCAACATCGTCAACGTCACCATCGTCATCGTCGCGGCCATCCTCGTCGTCAACGTCATCGACTCGAGCATCATCGGCTCGTTCGCCCTGCTGACGGCCGCGGTCGGTGCCGGTCTCGGTTTCGGTGCCCAGAACATCGTCAAGGACATCCTGAACGGCCTGTTCATGGTGGTCGAGGACCAACTGGGCGTGGGTGACGTGGTCGACCTCGGGCCCGCCACCGGCGTCGTCGAGACCGTCGGCATCCGGATCACCCAGGTACGCGACGTCAACGGCACGCTCTGGTTCGTCCGCAACGGCGAGATCCTGCGGGTCGGCAACATGTCGCAGGGGTGGTCGCGGGTCATCATCGACCTGGCGATCCCGTACGACACCGACGTCGAGGCCGTCCAGGAGCGCATGCTCGACACGGCGAACGAACTCGCCCACGACCCCAAGTGGCGCTCCCGCATCCTCGAGAAGCCCGAACTGTGGGGTCTCGAGTCGATCTCGGGCGACGCCCTCGTCATCCGCCTGGTCATCAAGACGCGCACGAGTGCCAAGGACGACGTGGCTCGCGAACTGCGGATGCGGTTGAAGCGCGCCGTCGACGAGATGGACGTCAAACTCCCGTCGCTCAACAGCATCGTCCTCTCGGGCTTCGAGGGTGCCGCAAGCGTGACCGGTTCGCGTCCCCCGCGCACCCACCCGACCACGGTGGTCCCGCCGCGGGCGCCGAAGACCAAGCGACCCCCGAGAGGGCAGCAGTGACCGACTCCCAGGCACCAGGCATGTCCTTCTACGAGCAGGTCGGTGGACACGCCACCTTCAAGGCCCTCGTGGACGAGTTCTACCGTGGCGTGGCCGGCGACCCCGTCCTGAAACCGATGTACCCCGAGGAGGACCTCGGTCCGGCGGCCGACCGGCTGATGCTCTTCCTCGAGCAGTACTGGGGTGGGCCGGGCACCTACAGCGCCGAACGCGGCCACCCGCGTCTCCGGCTCCGACACCAGCCCTTCCACGTGAACCCCGACGCTCGCGACCGCTGGCTGCTGCACATGCGCGCCGCCGTCGACAGCCTCGACCTCGCGCCGGTGCACGAGGCGACGCTCTGGGACTACCTCGAGCGAGCAGCCCACGCCATGGTCAACACCTTCGACGAGGATCCAGGGGCACCGCGCCGCAGTCTCCTCTGATTCCGGCCGCACGGTCGTAGGATCGGACGCACGTCCGTGCCGAAGGAGTCAGCAGATGCCAGCAGCCGTCCCTCCCAACCCGTCCGCCGATCGAACCGAGGCCGACGCGATCGTGATCGGCAGCGGGCTGGCCGGGCTCGTCGCCGCCGCAGAGCTCATCGAAGCCGGCAAGCGGGTCATCCTGCTCGAACAGGAGCCGGAGTCGAACCTCGGTGGCCAGGCGCACTGGTCGTTCGGCGGCCTGTTCCTGGTCGACTCCCCCGAGCAGCGCCACCTCGGCGTCCGTGATTCGCTCGAGCTCGCGACCCAGGACTGGTTCGGCGCAGCAGCGTTCGACCGTCCCGAAGACCACTGGCCGAGGCGCTGGGCAGAGGCGTACCTCGATTTCGCCGCGGGCGAGAAGCGCGCCTGGCTCCACGAGCAAGGCATGCGGTTCTTCCCGGTCGTCGGCTGGGCGGAACGGGGCGGTTACGGCGCCATCGGCCACGGCAACTCCGTTCCCCGCTTCCACATCACCTGGGGCACCGGACCCGGTGTCGTCGCGCCCTTCGTCCGACGGGTGAACGCCGGCGTCGAGGACGGCACGGTGTCGGCTCATTTCCGGCACCGCGTGGACGAGCTGCTCACCGAGGACGGCGCGGTCGTGGGCGTCCGCGGCTCCGTGCTCGCCCCGTCGCATGCCGAGCGCGGTGCTCCGAGCTCGCGCGAGGTCGTCGGCGAGTTCTCGTGCAGGGCGCCCGCGGTGCTCGTCGCAAGCGGTGGCATCGGAGGGAACCACGACCTCGTCCGCGAACAGTGGCCGGCCCGGCTCGGGACGCCGCCGACGACCATGCTCTCCGGTGTCCCCGCGCACGTCGACGGACGCATGCTGGCGATCAGCGAACGCGCGGGCGGGCATCTCATCAACGGCGACCGGATGTGGCACTACGTCGAAGGCATCACCAACTGGGATCCGATCTGGCCGCAGCACGGCATCAGGATCCTGCCGGGGCCGTCCTCGCTCTGGTTCGACGCGACCGGGAAGCGGCTCCCGGTGCCGCTCTTCCCGGGCTTCGACACGCTCGGTACCCTCGCGCACCTGCGTGCCACCGGCCACGACCACAGCTGGTTCGTGCTGACCCAGCGGATCATCGAGAAGGAGTTCGCGCTGTCGGGGAGCGAGCAGAACCCCGACCTCACCGGGAAGGACCTCGGGCTGCTCGCGAAGCGCATCGGCCCGGGAGCGCCCGGGCCGGTCGAGGCGTTCAAGGAGCACGGCGCGGACTTCGTCGTCGCCGACACGCTCACCGAGCTGATCGCCGGCATGCAGGAACTGAGCCCGGAGACGCCCATCGACGCGGCGAACGTCATCGCCGAGGTGGAGGCTCGCGATCGCGAGATCGACAACCCGTTCACGAAGGACCTGCAGATCACGGCGCTCCGCGGTGCCCGCGCCTACCGCGGTGACAAACTCATCCGCGTCGCCGCACCGCACCGGCTCCTCGATCCGAAGGCCGGACCGCTCATCGCAGTGAAGCTGCACGTGCTGACCCGCAAGAGCCTCGGTGGGCTCGAGACCGACCTCCAGAGCCGCGTCCTCGGCTCCGACGGACACCCGGTGCCCGGACTGTTCGCCGCGGGTGAGGCTGCAGGGTTCGGTGGCGGAGGGATCCACGGCTACCGGGCGCTCGAGGGGACGTTCCTCGGCGGGTGCCTGTTCAGCGGACGGGCCGCGGGCCGCGCTATCGCAGGTGCCTGAGGATCAGGAGACGGCGTTCGCGAGCACGTGTCCGCGTCGGGTGCTCAAGCGGACCCATCCACCTGAGCGGAAGACTGCCGCGCGCTCGGGCTCGGCGATGAAGCCGAGGCCCACCGCGGCGAACGCGGCACCGGTCGGGAGTCCGTGGCCGTCGCCGAGTGGCCGGGACCAGACCTGCGACCGCACCTTCTGGACGATCTGATCGCCGACCGCCGTGGGCAGCGTCTCGGCGATCTCCGCGGCCCCCGTCCTGGCGACGAGTTCGAGCTCGATGGTGTCCACGTCGCCCGCACCGTCCCAGCCGCCACGGGGCGGCGCCTGTCCGACCCACGGGGCCGTCCTCGTGGACGGCGGCAGCTCGAGCGGCATGGTCTCGCGGGCATCCGCGACCAGGTCCTCGGCAGCGACGCCACCGAGGGTTCGGACGATGCGGTCGATGAGTTCACGCGGGGTCGCGAGGACGTCGGCCGTCGCCGGTTCGGCGAGTGCGAAGGTGCGCATCCCGATGATCGTCGGACTCCGGTCGAGCAGGCCCTGCGGGTGCAGCACCGGGGCTGAGACCGCCAGGACGTCCCCGGCAGCCAGGAGTCGCACACCGGAGTCGTCGATCCGGGCGGCGCGTGCGAGGAAGGTGCGGAGGTCGGCGAGCGAACTGGCGTCGAGGAGCTGCAAGGTGGTGGACATCTCCTCTCAATCTACGCCACCGCCGCGTGCGCTCCAGCACCGCGTCGCCGGGGCCTGGATAGACTCGGCGGGTCGGGTCGGGCATCGACGACCGAGCCTCGACCCCCGGATGAAAGGCGTGTTCGCGTGAAGGAACCGATCCACTCCCTGCTCACCGCGCTGGACCTCAGTGCTCCCGGTGTCCGGACCGACGAGGACATCTTCACCGGTCCGTCCCAATGGATGCCGCAGGGGCGGGTCTTCGGTGGTCAGGTGCTCGCCCAGTCCGTCGTCGCCGCTACCCGGACCGTCGACGCCGAGCGCATCATCCACTCGATGCACGGGTACTTCCTCCGACCGGGCGACGTCGACCTGCCGATCACCTTCGCGGTCGACCGCATCCACGACGGACGCTCGTTCGCCACCCGGCGCACCCAGGCGTACCAGAACGGAGTGCCGATCCTCTCGATGATCGCGTCCTTCCAGACCCAGGACGAGGGCCCGGAGCATCAGATCGAGCTGCCCGACGGGATCCCGGACCCGGAGACGCTCCCGTCGGCCGCCGAGCTCCTCAGCGGGATCGACCACCCGGCGGCCGAGGCGTGGGCGACGGGACGCCCCTTCGACCTCCGACACGTCGGCTCCCCCGTCTACCTCCGGGTGGAGGGCGAGCGGACCACCCGGCAAGCGGTGTGGTTCAAGACGATCGAGGACCTGCCCGACGACCCGGCGCTGCACCGTGCCGCGCTCGCCTACGCGAGCGACTACACGATCCTGGAGCCGGTGCTCCGTCGTCACGGCGTCCCGTGGGCCACCCCGGGCATCAAGATCGCCAGTCTCGACCACGCCATGTGGTGGCACCGACCCGCCCGCGTCGACGAGTGGCTGCTCTACCTGCAGGATTCCCCGAGCGCCACCGGCGGAAGAGGTCTGTCCCTCGGGCGCATCTACGATCGGGCGGGTCGCCTCGTCGCGAGCGTCGCCCAGGAGGGCATGGTGCGGTTCCCGACGCCTCGGTGACCGGCGTCGCTCAGCGCCGCGAGAACTCGATCGGATCCTCGAGGAACGGCTCCCATGCGGCACGTTCGACGTCCGAGATCCGGCGCGGCTTGAGCGTCTTGGCGTCCACCATGACGACCGTCGTGGAGGCTCGGGCGTACAGCGTCTGCGATGCCCCACCCAGCGGCGAGTAGACCTCGTACGCGACCTGCAGGCTGGCTCCGCCGATCTTGCCCATCCAGAGCTGGACGTCGAGCGGATCGCGCTGGTACGGGATCGGGGCCAGGTACTCAATCTCCTGGTGCGCCACGAGCGTCAGCGTCTCGGCCTCGAGGCTCGCATCGATGACCGCGGTCGGCGGGACGTCCTCCGACGCCAGCGTCGGGATCCAGAAGACGCGGACGCGCGCCTCCTCCAGCAGCTTGAGCATCGAGGCGTTGTTGACGTGGTTGAAGGCGTCGAGGTCGCCCCACCGCAGTGGGATCGGCACGTGGAGTCTGGTCATTGCTGGGCCCTCCGTGGGTCGGGGACGTACGGGTCGTGAACGGACGACGGCCCACCGGCAGAAGCCGATGGGCCGTTCGCACGAGTCCTAGTCTCGCGTGAGCTTGCGGTAGGCGGAGCGGTGCGGCTTTGCCGCATCCGGTCCGAGGCGCTTGATCTTGTCCTCTTCGTAGGACTCGAAGTTGCCCTCGAACCAGTGCCAGTTCGACGGGTTCTCCTCGGTGCCCTCGTACGACAGGATGTGCGTCGCGATGCGGTCGAGGAACCACCGGTCGTGGGTGATGACCACAGCGCAACCCGGGAACTCGAGGAGCGCGTTCTCGAGGCTCGAGAGCGTCTCGACGTCGAGGTCGTTGGTCGGTTCGTCGAGCAGCAGGAGGTTACCGCCCTGCTTGAGCGTCAGCGCGAGGTTCAGTCGGTTGCGCTCACCACCCGAGAGGACGCCGGCCTTCTTCTGCTGGTCCGGGCCCTTGAACCCGAAGGTCGACACGTAGGCGCGGGACGGGATCTCCTGGTTGCCGACCTGGATGTAGTCGAGCCCTTCGGACACGACCTCCCAGAGCGTCTTGTTGGGGTCGATGCCCCCACGGGACTGGTCGACGTAGGAGAGCTTCACGGTCTCGCCGACCTTGAGCTCACCGGCGTCGAGCGGCTCGATGCCGACGATGGTCTTGAACAGCGTGGTCTTACCGACACCGTTCGGGCCGATGATGCCGACGATGCCGTTGCGCGGGAGGCTGAAGGAGAGGTCGTCGATGAGGACGCGTCCGTCGAAGCCCTTCTCGAGCTTCTTGGCCTCGAGGACCGTCGAGCCGAGTCGCGGACCGGCGGGGATCTGGATCTCCTCGAAGTCGAGCTTCCTGGTGCGCTCGGCCTCCGTCGCCATCTCCTCGTAGCGAGCGAGACGAGCCTTCGACTTCGCCTGGCGGCCCTTCGCGTTGCTGCGGACCCACTCGAGTTCGCTCGCGAGTCGCTTGGCGAGCTTCGCGTCCTTCTTGCCCTGGACGTTGAGACGCTCGCCCTTCTTCTCGAGGTAGGTCGAGTAGTTGCCCTCGTACGGGTAGAGGCGACCGCGGTCGACCTCACAGATCCACTCTGCGACGTGGTCGAGGAAGTACCGGTCGTGGGTGACGGCGAGCACGGCGCCCGCGTACTGAGCGAGGTGCTGCTCGAGCCAGAGCACGCTCTCGGCGTCGAGGTGGTTGGTGGGCTCGTCGAGGAGCAGGAGGTCGGGCTTCTGCAGGAGGAGCTTGCACAGTGCGACGCGACGCTTCTCGCCACCGGAGAGGTGGGCGACCGTGGCGTCGGACGGCGGGCAGCGCAGGGCGTCCATCGCCTGCTCCAGCTGCGAGTCGAGGTCCCAAGCGTCAGCGGCGTCGATCGCCTCCTGCAGCACGCCCATCTCGGCGAGCAGGGCGTCGAAGTCGGCGTCGGGCTCGGCCATCGCGAGCGAGATCTCGTTGAAGCGGTCGATCTTGCCCTTGATCTCGCCGACGCCCTCCTGGACGTTCTCGAGCACCGTCTTGTCCTCGTCGAGTTCCGGCTCCTGCATGAGGATGCCGACGCTGAAGCCCGGCGTGAGCTTCGCCTCGCCGTTCGAGGGGGTGTCGATCCCCGCCATGATCTTCAGGATCGTGGACTTACCGGCACCGTTCGGGCCGACGACGCCGATCTTCGCTCCGGGCAGGAACGCCATCGTCACGTCGTCGAGGATGAGCTTGTCGCCGACCGCCTTGCGGGCGCGGACCATCGAGTAAATGTATTCAGCCATGTCGCCGTCCAGTCTACGGGCGGACCCTCCGTTTGCGCTGCACGACGACGCCCGCGATGACGGCCGCCGCCGCGATCGCGCAACTCGTCGTCACCTCGAGGAGCCGGGCGGGTCCGCCGAAGAACATCGACACCAGCAGCGCAATGAGCGCGACGACGACCACGACCGTGAGCCACGGGTGTCCCCACATGCGGATCCCGCCGACGCGGTCGCCACTCTCCGACGCCGAGACCTGGTCGAACCGTCGACTGCGCAGTTGAGCGACGGCGATCACGATCCACACGAAGATCGCGATCGCGCCGGTGGAGTTGACGAGGAACGTGAAGACCTCGTCCGGTGCGAGGTAGTTCAACAGGACGCACACGAGCCCGACGACGGCCGAGCACAGGATCGCGACCGCCGGCGTGCCGCGTCGCGTCGTCGCGCGGACCGCTCGCGGGGCCTCCCCGCGGCCGCCGAGTGAGAACAGCATGCGCGACGCCGTGTACAGCGAGGCGTTGAGCGTCGACAGCAGGGCCGTGAAGACGATGATGTCCATCGCCACCCCGGCACCGGGGATCCCGGCGGCGTGCAGCATGGTGACGAAGGGACTGATCCCCGGCGTGATCTCCGTCCACGGCACCACGATGAGGACGACCAGGATCGAACCGATGTAGAACAGCAGGATCCGCCAGACGACCGAGTTCACCGCTCGCCGGACGGCACCCTTCGGGTCCACCGATTCTCCTGCCGCGATCGTGGCGACCTCGGCACCGAACATCGAGAAGATGATCGGCAGCAGCGCCGCCAGGACGCCGCCGATACCGAACGGCAGGAAGCCCCCGTCCGTTGGAGCGAGGTTGGTGACGGTCGCCGTCTCGGTCGGGACGACGCCGACGATGATGAGCGATCCGAGCGCGATGAACAGGACCACGGCCGCGATCTTGATCGACGAGAACCAGAACTCGAACTCACCGAACGACTTCACCGAGACGAGGTTGGCGGCGAGGAACGCGACGGTGATCACGAGCGCCGGGATCCACTGCGGGAGACCGGGCACCCACTGGCTGACGATCTGCGCTGCGGCCGTCGCCTCGATGCCGACGACCACGACCCAGAACCACCAGTAGAGCCATCCGATCGCGAGACCGGCCCAGGGGCCGATGAAGCGCGAGGCGTAGGCGGAGAACGACCCGGTCTCGGGCGATGCGGAGGCCATCTCCCCCAGCATGCGCATGACGAGCACCACGACCACGCCGGCCAGGGCGTACGCGAGGATCACGCCGGGTCCCGCTGCGAGGATCGCCGTGCTCGACGCCACGAGGAGCCCGGCGCCGATCATGCCGCCGAGGGCGATCAGCGCCAGATGACGAGGCTTGAGTGTATGCGCCAACGCCGTCGGCGCCACGGCCAGACGTTCGTCGGCCAGGAAGACGGCCTCGGTGGCAGGTTCCCCGCCAGGTGATGGGTTGGCGGTCATGCGGGCCCTCGATTCCGGATCGAGCCACCTAGGAGGTGGCGATATCTGAAATGTCAGGTTATGGCATGCCCACGGCTTGCACCAGCCCGTGAGTGGTCGGCGGCGCTACCAGTCGATCGCGCGCGTGACCCCGATGAGGCATCGCCCGGTGTCGAGCTGCGACACCACCGACGAGTGATACCCCGTCGCCGGCCCGTTCTGCCCGAGAATGCACTGCCCTTGCCACCGGATGGCGAACTGGATCGAGTCGGCCGGCTCGCCGATGCTCGTCGTGTCCGAGGAGACCTCCATCTCCGCCTTCGGGAAGCCAGCGGCGACGAGACCGTCGATGATCGCCTGGCCGCCAGCGGCGGGGTTCGCGGCGAGCGTGGCTGCGTTCACGGCGTCGAAGAACGGCAGGTTGTCGGTGGCGGTGCCCTCGGGGAGCAGCACGGGCGCCGCCGGAGCCGTCTCAGTGGCGGTCGGCGTCTGGCTCGGCGTGGCCGTCGGCTCGGGAGCGGGCTGGGAGCAGCCGGTCACGGCGATGCCGAGCAGACCGAGCACCACGCCGACCCGGACGCCGGCGATCGACGTGCGGCGACGGATCGAGGTGACGGCTGAGACGGGGCGGTCGCGGAGGCTCTTCTGCACGTCGAGCAGTCTACGCGGCGCGTCAGAACGGCGTGTCCTGCGGCGGTGCCGACGCCCATTCCCCGGCTCCGGAACCGGTCGACTCGGATGCGGCGGGCGCCGGGTTCGCCCCCGCTCCGACCGGCGACTCACCGGACCCCTTCGGTTGCCAGCCGAGGTCGGGCCCGATGTGATCGGCTTCGATGTCGACCGACGTCCCTCGTCGCTCACCCTGCTCCCAATCGCGGATCCGCAACCGACCGAGCACGATGACGCGCTGTCCTTTGACGAGCGATGTCGCGGAGGCGGTCGCCAATCCGCGGAAGGCGCTCACCGTGTACCAGTTCGTCTCCTGCGCGACCCAGGAACCCTGCTTCTGGTCGTACCGACGTTGCTGCGACGCCAGGCGGAAACTGGTGATGTCCAGCCCGGACGTCGTGCGATGGTGCTTGGGGTCTGTCGCGACATGTCCGCAGACGGTGATCTGGTCGTTCATGGGTTCCTCTCCTGTCGGTCCGACGATCCTGGCGGTGGATCGCGGAAGCGTCCGGGGCGGGTCCGTGCCGATCGCCACCCCGGACGCGCTGCCAGCCTCACCGATCCCGGAGGCCCCGTGTCGAGCCGGTCGGCCCTCGTCGATGTCCACAACCGCGCACTTCGCTGTGGAGGACCCTCGCTCCGCTCCGACCAGGGCCGATGTCGGTGGCCC
Source organism: Plantibacter sp. CFBP 13570 (assembly GCF_014841395.1). Lineage (NCBI taxonomy): Bacteria > Bacillati > Actinomycetota > Actinomycetes > Micrococcales > Microbacteriaceae > Plantibacter > Plantibacter sp. CFBP 13570. Next base: position 43,116 of record NZ_JACYTW010000013.1, read on the forward strand.
CGCATACGCTGACGAGTACCAGCCGGCAGTCCCAGTCCGGCATCGCCCCACCAGCGCACGAGGAGTCCCATGCCCAACGCCCAGAGCATCCGTCCCGGCTACTGGCGCGTCACGACCCCCGACGGCCGCGTGCTCGGCAACATCGAGGCCGTCGGAGCGGACGGCGTTCCGGAGTACCGGGCCAACCGGTTCCGGCCGGCCGTCCTCGGGTATGCCCCTCTGGGCAGCTTCAGCGATCTCGCGGTCGCCATCGACGCCTTCCGCAACTGAGTGACGACCCTCCCGCCGTTCCCGTCGAACCCGGTGCGTCGCCCGAGTTCACGCCCGAACGAGGGGTAGTCTGCGGCCCATGCAGTGGTGGAATGACTTCGTAGAGTGGGTGACCTCAGCTGAGGTCCGCCCCATGCTGTTCGCTGCGGCCCTCTTCATCGTGGCCGTCGTGGTTTCCTCTCTCGTCGCCGCCGGCGCAAGCCGTCGTGCGCTGCGAGCCATCGTGGACCAGCGCGATCGAGAGCAGAAGAACGTCGCGATCCTGGCGCTCGTCGACGCCGCCACCGAGGCCAGCGTCTGGAACTCGCTCACCCCCCAGGAGCAGGTGCTCAGCGATCGGGCCGTCGCCCAGGCCGACACGCTCGTGCGACTCAGCCCGATCAAGGGTGCGGCCGTCGCTGCGGACTGGGCGAACCACCAGCTCCACGAGATGAAGCGCAACTCCGCCACGTTCGGGTACGAGTTGGACCCGGTCGTCGAGGAGTTCCGCGACCGCCTCGTCGAGTGGTCGAAGAAGCCGGCACGCGCTCGCAAGGACTTCGAGGGCGACCTCCGTCGCTGGCGCGCGGAGTCCACGGGATCGGAACAGGCGCTCGTCGCGGAGCAGGAGTCCTGGGTCGCCAAGCAGCACCACGAGCAGTACGCCGAGGTGAAGCCCGCGTCCACCGCGCCGGCATCACGGCCCGGCGACATCACCCGCTCGACGGGTGGCACGATCAACACCAGCACGACGCAGCGCATCATCGACGACGTCGCGGTCCTGGAAGCCGAACGCAAGCAGTCCAGCGTCAGCTGACCACCGAGACTGACAGACGGCGGCCCGATCATCCGATCGGGCCGCCGTCTTCGTGTCAGGGGTGCGTGGTCAGCGCCACCAGGTGTCGAACTTGCTGACCGGGACCTGTCGCTTGTGCTCCGTCGCCGCGTACCGGGCCTCGATCGCTTCAGCGGCCACCGGATCGATCTCGCTCCCCTCGAGGAAGTCGTCGATCTGCTGGTAGCTGAGCCCGAGGTTCTCCTCATCGGTCTGGCCGGGAGTGCCGTCGAGGAGATCGGCGGTCGGCGCCTTCAGGTACAGACGTTCCGGAGCATCGAGCGACTCCAGGAGCGCCCGCCCTTGACGCTTCGTCAGGCCGCTGAGCGGGAGCACGTCGGCCCCGCCGTCGCCGAACTTCGTGAAGAACCCGGTGACCGCCTCGGCCGCGTGGTCCGTCCCGACGACCAGGAGCCCCTGCTGACCGGCGATCGCGTATTGCGCGACCATCCGTGCCCGCGCCTTCGCGTTGCCCTTGACGAAGTCGCTGAGGGGTTCACCGGTCGCATCCGCGTACTCGGCTTCGAACCCGTCGACCGCACGTTGGATGTTGAACACGACGGAGTCGTCCGGGCGGATGAACGACAGCGCCAACTGGGCGTCGTCCTCGTCGTGCTGCACCGCGTACGGCAGACGGACGGCGACGAACCGGGCCTCCCCACCCTCGGCTCGGACCTCTTCCGCCGCGAGCTGGCACAGGCGCCCGGCGAGCGACGAGTCCTGTCCCCCGCTGATCCCGAGCACGAACCCCTTCGTGTGCGTCGCCCGCAGGTACGACTTCAGGAAGTCGATCCGGGAACGGACCTCGGCCGCCGGGTCGATCGTGGGGCTGACATGGAGTTCCGCAATGATGCGGGCCTGGATCTCGCGCATGTCCCCAGGCTACTCGCTCACCGGAGGCGCACCCGGAACTCCGAGGCACTTGCAACACACCGGAAACACGGCTCGGTGGGCGAGGCGGGTCTCAGGCCCAGCCGAGCTCGTGCAGTCGCTCGTCGTCGATGCCGTAGAAGTGCGCGATCTCGTGGACCAGGGTGGTGTGGATCTCGTCGGCGAGCTCGTCGAGGGTCTCGCACGCCGCCAGATGCGGCTCGCGGTAGACGATGATCCGGTCGGGCATCTCGCCGAAGCCGTAGCGGTCGCGCTCCGTCAGAGCGACGCCGTCGTACAGCCCGAGCGTGTCGAGCGTGCCGTTCTCAGGGCGGTCCTCGACGACGAAGACGACGTTGTCGAGACCGTCGACCATCTCGTCGGGCAAGCGGTCGAGTTCGTCCACCACGAGGGCTTCGAACGCCTCGGTGTCCAGCTCCAACATGCCCGCTCCCCGGATACGACAGAAGCCGGAGGGATCCTCCGGCTTCTGTACGACATGGGGTGAGTAACGGGGCTTGAACCCGCGACCTCCTGGACCACAACCAGGCGCTCTGCCAACTGAGCTATACCCACCATGCGACCTGCTCCGCGGAGACCGCGTCACAAGCGACTGGATGAGTCTATTACATGTTTGGGGCGTACCGTGACACGACCGCTTCCGAAACCTGCTTCGCGTCGTCGGAGGACGGGCCGGGGAGGTCGACGAACAACGCTCCGCGGTAGTAGGCGAGCTCACGGATCGACTCGAGGATGTCCGCCAGCGCGCGGTGTCCGCCGTGCTTCGACGGGGCGTTGAAGTACACCCGCGGGTACCACCGACGGGCCAGTTCCTTGATGGAGGAGACGTCGACGTTGCGGTAGTGCAGGTGGGCGTCGAGCCGCGGCATGTACCGCGCGAGGAATCCGCGGTCGGTCCCGATGGTGTTCCCGGCCAGCGGCGCCTTCGACTCGTCGGGGACGAAGCGCTGGATGTACTCGATGACCTGGAACTCGGCGTCCGCGACGCTCACGCCGTTCGGGATCTCCTCGAGCAGCCCCGAGGTGCGGTGCATGTTCGTCACGAACTCACCCATGTTGTCGAGTGCCGACTGGTCGGGCTTGATCACGACGGAGTAACCCGGGTCGAGGATGTTCAGTTCGAAGTCGGTGATCACGACGGCGATCTCGACGAGTTCGTCGACCTCCAGCTCGAGTCCGGTCATCTCGCAGTCGATCCAGACCAGACGGTCCCCAGCTGTGCTCATGGGTCGAGTCTACTCAGCACGACCGACGCCGCCGGTTCCGTAGACTCGAGCGGTGATCATCGCCATCTCCGTCCTGCTGCTCGTCAACGGTTTCTACAACGTCGTCGTCTGGCCCCGCTTCCTCAAGCGCATCGTCGCCGACCCGCGCGCCCGCGACGATCAGGGACGTGCGACGACGTTCCTGCGCGTCCACGTCATCCTCATCAGCATCGCCCTCGTCCTCGCAGCCCTGTCGCTCGTCTTCGGAGTGCTCGGCCTCCTCGGCGTCGGCGCCTGAGACACCGCTGCGGTATCCTGGACGACGCCCGCCTCCGTAGCTCAGGGGATAGAGCAGGAGCCTTCTAATCTCTTGGTCGCAGGTTCGAATCCTGCCGGGGGCACACCACCCTTCGACAAGCTCAGGGACCGATGACCGGAACCTGACCCTCAGACCGGCTCAAGGACCGAGAACCCGGACCGTGGGTCTCAGGAACGGAGCCAGGGGCTCCAGCGTTTCGCTTCGTCGCGCGCGAGGGCGTCGAGGACGAGGGATGAGACCTGGTCCGGCGCACCGGTCGCCTCGATGCGGAGACCGGCGTCGAGGTCGGGCCGCTCCCGCTCGATGAACGCATCCTCCTGGAGGGTCCATCCCGCGAGCCAGTCGACACCGTCACCGCGCCCGATGAGGCGGTCGGTGCGCTGCACCACCGGCGCGTCGAGCCACAGCACCGTGTCGGCGCACACCCGCGACGACAGCGACGATGACCCGCAACCCTCGACGATGAGTGGACGGTCGCTCGGCACGAGGTGCGCCTCCGCGCGGTCGGACCGTTCCCAGTCCCAGCGCCGCCACTCCCCCGCGCGCCGCTCGGAGAACGGCTTCAGGATCCACTCGACGAGGAGTCGAGCGCCCTCGTCGAGCCCCTCCCACCCCGGATACAGGTCGTCCATGTGGACGACCGTGCTGGCCGTCAACGCGGACGCCACCGAGGAGGCGAGCGTCGTCTTCCCGGTGCCCGACCGTCCGTCGATGAGCAGGACCGGCGGAACCGCGCTCACTGGCCCACGACCCGGAACGTACCGGCGAGGACCGCCGTGGACAGCGCGAGGGCCATGATCACGATCGTCACCAGGACGGCAATGAGATCGGCCCGGCCCAGGCGGGACGGTCTGGCCCAGGTGCGTTCGATCGGTGCCCCGAACCCCCGCGCCTCCATCGCCGTCGCGAGTTTGCTCCCGCGGCGGATGGCGAACACCAGCAGGACGAACGCCATGGACGCGAACCGCCGGACCACTCCCCGGTCCCCCAGCCCACGGGCACGACGGGCGAGCGCGAGACTGCGCCAGTCGTCGATGAAGAGTCCGAGCATCCGCGCTCCAGCGAGGATCCCGAGCACGAACCGCGACGGCAGCTTCGCGATCTGGGACAAGCCGTCGGCCAGATCGGTCGGATCCACCCGCGCGAAGAGCAGGATCGTCGGGAGACCGAGCGCCAGCACGCGGATCGTCACGGCGACCGCCAGTTCGATCGAGTTGTCCGTCACGCGGACGAACCCGAGCGACAGGTACTCCGTCCCTCCCGGCTTCGCGTACAACAGCATGCTGATCCCGCCGATGGGCGCGAAGACGAGCACCGGCAGCGCCCGCTTCAGCAACGCGGTGAACCGCAGGCCGGAGAGCGGGAACAGCATCACTTCGAGCAGCACCGCCGTGCTCGCACTCACCCAGTCGATCGTCAGCAGCAACGGGACGGACAGGATGAGGACGGCCAGCACCTTCGTCACCGGATTCACCCGGTCGAGTGGCGGTCGATGGTGCAACACCGTCGAGCGCTCCGCTGCAGTGACGCTCGTCATGCGGCCCGCCTCCCGAGCTCCAGCGGTTCGAGGAGGATGCGATGGTCGCCCAGATGCTCGACGACCCCCGCGTCATGCGTGACGGAGACGATCGTCGCGCCGCGCTCGAGCTCATGTTGCAGCAGGCGGACGAGTGACAACCACGTGCGTCGATCCTGCCCGAACGTCGGTTCGTCGAGGACCATGACCGCCGGCCGGGCGGCGAGGACGGTGGCCACCGACAACCGGCGCTTCTGACCGCCCGAGAGACTGAACGGGTTCGCCTCGGCGAGACGCCCGAGACCGAGCGCCTCGAGGATCTCGGTGACCCGCTCGTCGATGGCGGTCCGGGACCAGCGGAGGGCCTGCAGGCCGACACCGAGCTCGTTCCGCACGGTCGATGAGACGAACTGGTGCTCGGGATCCTGGAAGACCGTCCCGATGCGCGTGAGCAACTCGGTGGACTTCCAGCGGATCGGCCGGGATCCCAGCCTGCCGGCGAGCTGCGGAGCGGCGGTCACCGTCCCCGTGATCTCCGGCAGCAGTCCCGCCAGCGTGAGCGCGAGCGTGGACTTCCCCGCCCCGTTGGGGCCGACGATGACGGTCGCCGCGCCCTCGGGCACCGCGAGCCCCAGGTGCTCCTGCACCGGCTGCTTCCGCGTTCGACCGATCGCCAGGTCGTCGGTCGTGATGACCGCCGCTGATGGGCCGGACACCGGACGAGGGGCCAACCCCAGCGGGATGCCCGGCACCCAGACGCCCGCATCGGCCAGGCGCTGCCCGACGTCGTCGAGGACGAGGTCGGGTGGCCCGTCGGCGAGGACACCGCCGTCGGCGTCGAGCACGACGACCCTGGTCATCAGCTCGCGCCAGACGTCGACGCGGTGTTCGATGACGACCAGGGTGGACGAACCGTCATCGACCAGCCGAGCGACGGCGTCCCGCACCTCCGCCACCCCGGCCGGGTCGAGGTTCGCGGTCGGTTCGTCGAGCAGGAGGAGCGAGGGGTGCATGGCGAGTACGCCGGCGAGGGCCAGCCGCTGTTTCTGACCGCCGGACAGCGCCGAGGTCGAGTGGTCCAGCGGCAGGTCCAGTCCGACGGCCTCCAGCGAGGCGTCGACGCGGCGCCAGATCTCCTCGCGCTCGACGCCGAGGTTCTCGCAGCCGAAGGCGACGTCGTCGCCGACCTTGGACAGGATCACCTGCGAGTCGGGATCCTGCAGCACGAGCCCGATGCGACCCCTCGCTCGTTCAGGCGGAACGCCGTCCACGAGGAGCGAGCCGTGGGACTCCCCCTCGTCCGCACCGCCGAGGACGCCGGCCAGTGCGTGGATCAGCGTCGACTTGCCGACACCGGACGCCCCCAGGAGGAGGACCCGTTCGCCCGGTTCGATCACGAGGTCGAGGTCGCGCACCGCCCAGGCCTTCCGACCGGCATGACGCCACCCCCAGTCCCGCGCGACGACGCGCGCCGGACCGGTCGCAGCCGTTCCCGGCACGATCAGACCTCGCGCCGAGCGTCCCGCCCCGAGGCGAACCGACTGAGCGCCCCGGTCGACGCGAGTGCCCTGACGAGGGCCCAGCCGACGACACCGGCGAGGATCGCGCCCGAGACCAGCAGCGAACCGAGGTAGATCGCGTTGAACTCGACACCCTTCTCGAGGTTGCCCGACATCACGAGCTCGAGGAGCCATGCGCCGGCCCCGGCTCCGGCACCGGCGAGGATCGCCGGAACGAGGCCGAAGCGCTTGTACGCGAGCGCCGCGAACACCAGCTCGGCCCCCAGGCCCTGAGCGAGGCCGGAGTACACCGTCGTGACACCCCATGCGTTGCCGATGAGGGCGGAGACGATCGCTCCGATGGTCTCGACGAGGAGCGCAGCGCCGGGCTTCCGGATGATGAGTCCGCCGAGCACCCCACCGAGGAGCCAGATCCCGACGGCGATCCCGCCGAAACCGGGCGTGACGGCGCTGGCGCCCGCGTACCAGAGTGATCCGAGCGTGTTCCACGCCCAGAAGATGAGGCCGGTCGCGACGCCGAGCACGGCGACCACGACGATGTCGACGACCCTCCAGCGCAAGGTCCGCGACGCAACGCGTTCAGAGGGTGAGATCTTGGTCGATGCTGACACGATACGTGCCCTTCCTGTAGACGGAAAAGAGCACGGGATAGCGAGAAATGGTCTCCCTGCGCTGGCATGATCCAGATCAGGTTCGACGGTCGAAGGCGAATACCTTCCTCTCAGCCCGGTTCACCGGACTCCCGTGGTGGCACGAGTCTAACCCCTGCCGTGCGCAGTCGCACGACAGGGGTGCGACGGGGAGGGCTACTTCTTGAGGGCCTTGATCAGGCCGGCCAGAGCCTTGCCGCTCACCCAGATGAACGGGATCGCGACGGCGATGAGCGAGATGAGGTTCGGGTCGAAACGGAGACCCTCGTCGGTCTTGATGTAGGCACCGACCGGGATCGAGACGCCACCGCCACCGCCGCCGCTCGGGGCGTCGTCGCCGTCGCCCTCGGAGCCGCCGCCGAAGCCGTAGTACGTCAGTGCGACGGGCACGAGCTTCGTGCCGTCGACGTCCTGCTGCTCCCCGTAGGCTGCGGACACGCCGAGCCCCTTCGCCTGTTCTGCCAGCTTCTCCACGAGATTCGTCATACCGCGAGGCTACCGCTCGGTATCCACCGGTCCAAGGGGTTGATCCGTGCTCCCAGCACCCTGCGAGTCTCCGCGACTGCCGAGTCCGCGACGCCTCGGCTTGCCGAGGAGGGAGGCGGGAGCGATCGCGAGATCGCCGAACCGGCTCGCGACCCGGTCGATCGTCTGCTCGGCTTCACGCCACTCCTCGTCCGGGTCCCAGAGCCCGGCACCGGCCTCATCGGCGGGGACGAGTTGGTCCACCTTCACCCCGACGAGGCGCACGAGGCGTCCACCGCGATCGAGGTCGTCGAAGAGCGACGCCGCCTCGTCGTAGACCCGGCGCCCGACGTTCGTGGCCTCGCCGATGGTGCGCGACCGGGTGACGACGCTGAAGTCCGCATAGCGGACGCGGATGCTGATCGTCCGTCCGGCGTAGCCGCCCTTCCGGAGCCGGATCGCGACGAGACCGGCGAGGTTCAGCAGCTCGCGCTTGAGGATGGTCGGGTCGGACACGTCCGTCGGGAAGGTCACCTCGTGGCTGACGCTCTTCTCGCGTCGTGCCAGCTCGATGCCGCGCGGATCGATCCCGTTCGCGAGCTCGAGGAGTCGGCGACCGGAGGCCTCACCGACCGCGCGCTGGAGCATCGACAGCGGGGTGGACGCGAGCTGACCGATGGTCCGGATGCCCCGGTTCGTCAGCTGCTCCTCCGTCCGCCCACCGACGCCCCACAGCGCACCGACCGGCAACGGGTGGAGGAACGCCAGGGTCTCGTCGGCCGGCACGACCAGCAGACCGTCGGGCTTCGACAGGCCGGAGGCGAGCTTCGCGACGTACTTCGTCGACGCGAGGCCGACCGAGCACGGCAGGCCGGTCGCGTCGAGGACCCGTTGCTTCACGAGTGCGGCGATCGTCCGTGGGCTCCCGAGCAACCGGACCGCACCGGACACGTCGAGGAACGCCTCGTCGATGCTCAGTGGCTCGACGAGCGGCGTGACCGACTCGAACACCTCCATCACCCGGTCGGAGTACTCGCGGTACCGGCCGTGGTGGGGCGGCAACACGACGGCGCTCGGACAGAGGCGCATCGCCTGGGACACTGGCATCGCCGCGCGCACGCCGTACCGGCGGGCCTCGTAACTGGCGGAGGTGACGACCGACCGCCCCTCCTTGTTGCCGACGATGATCGGCAGACCGCGCAGCTCGGGCCGTTCCAAGAGCTCGACCGAGACGAAGAACGCGTCCATGTCGACGTGGAGGATGGGGGTACCGCTGTCGTCGGCATCGTGCGCCGAGACGCGACGAGACGCTCCATCCTGCCGACTCATGGCTCCATTGTCGCAGTCGCCTCCGACACGCTCTCCACAAGGGCCGAGGCGGGAGGGCTCGGCGGCGCTAGGCTGTCCGGCGATGAGCACGCCAACGCGGACCGGGTCGGCCCCGGCGGTCCCAGACCTCTCCGGGCGGGACCTCGCCCTCGACCTCGTGCGCGTCGCGTGCGTCATGACAGTCGTCATCGTCCACCTCCTGATGGTCGCGGTGGCGGTCGAGCCGGACGGCACGATCGGCATCTCCAGAGCGTTGGAGCAGCAACCCTGGTTCGACACGGGTACCTGGTTCGGCCAGATCATGCCGCTGTTCTTCATCGTGGGCGGCTTCGCGACGATCACCGGCTGGCGCAGCACCGTCCGACGTGGTGGCGGGACCAGGGACTTCCTCCGGTCCCGAGTCTTCCGACTCGCCCTGCCGACGATCCCGGTCCTGCTCTTCCTCGCCGCGGGGCTGTGGCTCGCCGGGGCGCTCGGTGTCGACCCCGCCATCATCGAGGCCGTCGCCGCAGGCGTCGGGTCCCCGCTCTGGTTCCTGGCCGCCTACCTGCTCTGCCAGGCGGTCGCCCCGTTCCTCGCCACCTGCCACGACCGCCACCCCGTCCTGACCTGTGCGGCACTGCTGGCCGGCGTGATCCTCGTCGACGTCGTCCGGTACTCGACCGGCCTCCTGGGCATCGGTCTCGTCAACCTGGTGTTCGTCTGGCCGCTGCTGCAGCAGTTCGGGTTCTTCCTGGCCGACGGTCGTCTCCGCACCGTCCCTCGCCTCCTCCTCGTGGCCGTGGTGCTGGTCTCCTACGGTGCGCTCGTGCCGATCACGACCTGGCTGCCGTACTCGACCAGCATGCTCGGCAACCTCAACCCACCGACCCTCCCCCTCGTCGTCCTCGGCGTCGGGCAGCTCGCCCTGCTCGCCCTGGTGCACCCACTGCTCACCGCCATCATGCGGACCCGCGCCGCGCGAGCGGTCGTCTTCCTCATCGGGTCCCGGCTGATGACGGTGTACCTCTGGCATCTCCCCCTGATCATCGCGGTCGCCGGTCTCCAGCTCGCCCTCGGCATCCCCTTCGCGGAACCGCTGAGCGCGGCATGGTGGTGGACCCGACCGGTCGTGCTGCTCGTCGTCGCGGTCCTGCTCGCGGGCGTCGGCACACTCCTCGGCCGTGTCGAGCACCCCCGCAAGCTGCGCCTCGACCCGGAGCGCAAGCCGGCACACGTCGCCGTGTGGATCGCGCTCGCGAGCGCCTTCATCATGCCCTTCGCGGAGATCTCCCACCCGCTCACCGCCACCATGGCGGCTGCAGGTGCTCTCGGCTCGATCATCGCGGTCGTGCTCCTGAACCCGACCCGTCGGCCGGTCGAGGGCGTCGCGAACGGATCAGACCAGGCCGTGGACCAACGGTCGTAGCCACTCGCGGAAGGCCTCCCGGTCGTCCCGAAGCGACTCACTGACCACGATCGTGTCGGGCGCGACCACCCAGGCCCCCGGTCGGCAGATCGGGAGCACCTCGAGGTCCAACCGGAACGAGCTGGATTGCCGACGCAACTCGAACTGACGCTCGCGGATGAGTTCGTAGACGTCGGTGAGACGGCTCGGCGATCGACCTGCGAGCGCGCGTTCGTACTCGCGGATTCGAGCCGACGCCCATCGGTGCGCCTCGTCGTACGCCCGGTAGGCGAGCTCCTGCAGGTCGAGGGCTCGATCGAACACCTCGAAGTGCGGAGGACGGACCTCGGCCATGAAGAGGCGCGTGTCGCGACGGGCGATCCCGGTCCACCAGCCGTCGAACTGGACCGCGAGCGCATCGAGGTCGAGGCCGGCGACGTCGACCCGCTCCAGCCCCGGCGTGACCGCGGGAAGCTGCGCGACGCATCGCTCCCCGAGCCCTGCCATGTCGCGGAACGCGAGCGCCAGCATGAGGGCCATCGGAGCGTCTTCCGTGACCTGCCACCGCATGGTGCCTTCGACCAGCATGGCGGAAGTGTATGCCGGGCCAGCAGTCGGCACCAGGGCTTCCCCTGGCCGACGACCTCGGGCCCGAGCCGCCGTCGTCGACGGTGGCTCGGGCCCGAGGGGGCAGCAGTGACCGCTACTGCGAGGCGCGCTCCAGGACGAGTTCGCGCACACGCGCCGCATCGGCCTGTCCGCGCATCGCCTTCATCACGGCGCCGATGACCGCGCCGGCGGCCTGGACCTTGCCGTCGCGGATCTTGGCGAGGACATCCGGCTGAGCGGCCAGTGCCTCGTCGATGGCGGCGATCAGCGGACCGTCGTCGGACACGAGCGCGAGACCGCGAGCGTCGATGACCTCCTGAGGAGTGCCCTCCCCGTCGATGACGCCCTCGAGCACCTGGCGCGCGAGCTTGTCGTTGAGCGTTCCGGCCTCGACGAGCGCCGCGAGTGCCGCGACGTGCTCGGGCGACACGAGGCTCGTCGCCTCGACGTCGCGCTGGTTCGCGATCCGCGAGATCTCGCCCGTCCACCACTTCCGTGCGGCGGCCGGAGCGGCACCGGCCTCGACGGTGGCCGTGATCTCGTTCAGCAGACCACCGTTCACGACGTCCTGGAACTCCAGGTCGGTGAAGCCCCACTCGCTCTTCAGCCGACGACGGCGGACGGCCGGCTGCTCGGGCAGGGCGGCTCGGAGTTCTTCGATGAGTTCGGGCGACGGCACGACCGGGAGCAGGTCGGGCTCCGGGAAGTACCGGTAGTCGTCGGCGTCGCTCTTCGGCCGGCCGGCGGACGTGGCGCCGGTGTCCTCGTGCCAGTGCCGCGTCTCCTGGACGATGGATCCGCCGTCCTTGAGGATCGCCGCCTGCCGCTGGATCTCGTAGCGGACGGCGCGCTCGACGGAACGCAGGGAGTTCACGTTCTTCGTCTCGGTTCGCGTGCCGAGCTTCTCCTGACCGCGCGGACGCAGCGAGATGTTGGCGTCGCAGCGGAGGTTCCCGCGCTCCATCTTCGCGTCGGAGATGCCGAGCGCCACGACGATGTCGCGGATCGCGGAGACGTAGGCCTTCGCGATCTCGGGCGCCCGGTGCTCGGTGCCGTAGATCGGCTTCGTGACGATCTCGACGAGCGGCACACCCGCGCGGTTGTAGTCGACGAGCGAGTACTCGGCACCCTGGATACGCCCGGTGGAACCGCCGATGTGCGTGAGCTTGCCGGCGTCCTCCTCCATGTGCGCGCGCTCGATCGGCACCGTCACGATGGTGCCGTCCGCCAGCTCGACATCGACCGAGCCCTCGAAGGCGATCGGCTCGTCGAACTGCGAGATCTGGTAGTTCTTCGCGAGGTCGGGGTAGAAGTAGTTCTTCCGCGCGAACCGGCTCGAGGGTGCGATCGAGCAGCCGAGGGCGAGCCCGAGGCTGATCGAGTACCGCACCGCCTGCTCGTTCACGACCGGGAGCGACCCGGGCAGACCGAGGCAGACCGGCGAGATGTTCGTGTTCGGAGCGTCACCGAAGCCGTTCGGCGCCGAGGAGAACATCTTCGTCTTGGTGTTCAGCTCGACGTGCACCTCGAAGCCGAGCACCGGCTCGTACAGTTCGAGGGCTTCTTCGTAGGAGAGGAGCTTGTCCTTGGCCATGGGTTACCGACCTCCGAGAGCGGGTGCCTGCGAGATGAGGGTGTGCCCCCACGTCGATTCGAGGAGCGCCTCGAGGGCGGCGCCGACCCGGTAGAGCCTGGCGTCCTCCCGTGCTGGCGCCATGAACTGGATGCCGACGGGCAGTCCGTCTTCCGGGGCGAGACCGATCGGCACGCTGATGCCGGGCACGCCGGCGAGGTTCGCCGGGATGGTGGTGACGTCGTTCAGGTACATCGCCAGTGGGTCGTCGATACGCTCGCCCAGCTTGAACGCCGTCGTCGGGGCGCTCGGGCTCACGAGGACGTCGACCTGGTCGAAGGCCGCCGCGAAGTCGCGCTGGATGAGCGTCCGGACCTTCTGGGCGCTGCCGTAGTAGGCGTCGTAGTAGCCCGCGCTCAGCGCGTAGGTGCCGAGGATGATCCGGCGCTTCACCTCGGGACCGAAGCCGGCCTCGCGCGTCGCGGACATGACCTGCTCGACCGTGCCGCCACCCTCGGGCGTGACCCGCATGCCGAAGCGCACCGAGTCGAACTTCGCGAGGTTGCTCGACGCTTCGGCCGGGAGGATGAGGTAGTACGCGGCGACGGCGTACTCGAAGTTCGGAGCGGAGACCTCGACGATCTCGGCTCCGTTCGCCTCCAGCACCGCGAGCGCCTCCTGGAAGCGGCTCTTCACGCCGGCCTGGAAGCCCTCACCGTTGAGCTCGGTGACGACGCCGACCCGGAGGCCGCGCAGCACGTCGCCGCGCGCTCCCTCGCGGGCCGCAGCGGCCATCGACGGCCAGACGTCGCGGAGCGAGGTGGAGTCGAGGGCGTCGTGCCCGGCGATGACGTCGTGGAGGAGGCCCGAGTCGAGGACCGTGCGGCTGACCGGCCCGACCTGGTCGAGCGAGGAGGCGAGCGCGATCGCCCCGTAGCGGCTGACCGCGCCGTAGGTGGGCTTCACGCCGACCGTGCCGGTCACGTGCGCCGGCTGGCGGATGGACCCGCCGGTGTCGCTGCCGAGGGCGATGGGAGCCTCGAACGCGGCGACCGCGGCGGCGGAGCCACCGCCGGAACCGCCGGGGATGCGGTCGAGGTCCCACGGGTTGTGGGTCGGGCCGTATGCGGAGTGCTCCGTGCTCGAGCCCATGGCGAACTCGTCCATGTTCGTCTTGCCGAGCGGCACGAGACCGGCGGCACGCGACCGGGCGACGACGGTCGCGTCGAACGGTGACAGGTACCCCTCGAGGATCTTGCTCCCCGAGGTGGACGGCATGTCCGTCGTGACCAGCACGTCCTTGATGGCGAGCGGGACGCCCGCCAGCTCGCCGAGGTCCTCGCCCGCGGCACGGCGTGCGTCGATGTCGGCGGCGACGTCGAGTGCGTGGTCCGACACGTGGAGGAAGGCGTGGACGTCGCCGTCGACCTGCGCGATGCGGTCGAGGTGCGCCTGGGTGGCTTCGACGCTGGAGACCTCGCCAGCGCGCAGCTTGCTCGACAGCTCGGCTGCCGTGAGACCGATCAACCCGCTCACTGCTCCTCCCCCAGGATCGCCGAGACCTTGAAGCGACCGTCGGCCGACTCCGGCGCGTTCTGCAGCGCCTGCTCCCGCGTGAGCGTGTTGCCGACGACGTCGTCGCGGTACACGTTCTCGAGCGGGATCGGGTGGCTCGTCGCCGGGACGTCAGGCGTGGCCACCTGCTGCACCTTCTGGATGTTGTCCACGATGGAGTCGAGCTCCGTCGTGAGGTGGGCGATCTCGTCCTGGCTCAGGGCGATTCGAGCGAGGTTCGCGAGATGCGCGACCTGCTCGGTAGTGATTTCCGACATGCGTCTCCCGTACGTGTAGCGGTGGCGGTCGCTCCAGTCTATTCGCCAGGGACGTGGTCGTCCGTCGGGCTCCGCCCCTACAGTGGGACGGTGACCCAGAACGACTCGAGCAGCCGTCCCCGTCCCCCGCACGAGCGTCCCTGGCTCGCCAGCTACGCCGCCGACGTGCCGGACGACATCCCCGAGCAGACCGGCAGCCTCGGCGATCTCGTCGAAGCCTCCGCCGCGAGCTACCCGGACGCCGTCGCGCTGGAGTTCTTCGGGTCGACCACCACCTACACGGAGCTCGAGGCACTCATCGCCCGTGCCGCCGCCGGCCTGCGCGCACTCGGTGTCCGGGCGGGAGACCCCGTCGCCCTCATGCTCCCGAACTGCCCGCAGCACATCGTCGCGTTCTACGCGGTCCTCAGGCTGGGCGCCGTCGTCATCGAGCACAACCCGCTCTACACCCCTCAAGAGCTCCGCCACCAGTTCGAGGACCACCGCGCGACGTTCGCGATCGTCTGGGACAAGGTCGCCGAGCACCTGCAGGACTTCCCGGCCGATCTGGCGGTGCACTCGCTCGTGACGATCGACGTGACCCGGGCGATGCCGCTCCACATGCGGGCTGCGCTCCGCCTGCCCATCCCGAAGGCGAGAGCGTCCCGCGCCCAGCTCACCGCGCCGGTCTCGGGCACCGTGCGGTGGGAGCAGCTCCTGACCTCGGGGCCGCTGCCGGCGAGTCACCCGAAGCCCGCGACCGACGCCCTCGCACTCATCCAGTACACGAGCGGGACGACGGGCTCGCCCAAGGGGGCCGCACTCACCCACGGCAACCTGCTCGCGAACGCGGCGCAGTCCCGCGCCTGGGTGCCCACGGTCAAGCGCGGGGAGGCCGTCGTCTACGCGGTGCTCCCGATGTTCCACGCCTACGGCCTGACGCTCTGCCTGACGTTCGCCATGAGCATGGGCTCGCGCCTCGTCCTCTTCCCGAAGTTCGACCCGGCGCTCGTCCTCAAGGTCATGAAGAAGCGACCGCCGACCTTCCTGCCCGCCGTCCCGCCCATCGCCGACCGACTCCTGACCGCGGCGACCGAGCAGGGCGTGTCACTGCAGGGCACCGAGATCGCCATCTCGGGCGCGATGCCGCTGCCGCACGACCTCGTCGTCCCGTTCGAAGCCGCGTCCGGCGGTTTCCTCGTCGAGGGCTACGGGCTCTCCGAGTGCTCACCGGTCATCTCCGCGAACCCGGTCTCGACCGCACGGAAGCCCGGGACCATCGGCCTCCCGCTGCCGAGCACCGAGGTGCGCGTCGTTGATCCCGACGACCCGGCGACCGATCGTCCGGCCGGCGAGGCGGGCGAGTTGCTCGTCCGCGGCCCGCAGGTCTTCCACGGCTACTACAACAAGCCCGAGGAGACCGCCGCCGTCCTGCTCCCAGGAGGCTGGTTCCGCACCGGCGACATCGTGTCGATCGACGAGGAGGGGTTCATGACCGTCGTCGACCGGATCAAGGAGCTCATCATCACCGGTGGGTTCAACGTGTCGCCGAGCGAGGTCGAACAGGTCCTCCGCGGACACACGTCGGTCGCCGACGCCGCCGTCGTCGGGCTCCCTGATCCCCACTCCGGCGAGCAGGTGGTCGCCGCTGTCGTCGCGGCTCCCGGTGCCACTGTGGATCCGGATGCGCTCCGAGCCTGGGCGCGGGAGATCCTCACCCCGTACAAGGTGCCGAAGCGGGTCGTCGTCGTCGACGAACTCCCCAAGTCGCTCATCGGCAAGGTGCTGCGGCGCCAGGTCCGCGACGAGCTGCTGCAGGCCGACGCGGACTGAGCTCAGTCGGTCGGCGCCTCGTCGGCGGACGCCGCACCCTCGGCCTCATCCGCGGCCGGGGCCTCCGGCTCTCCGAGTGCTGCTGGACCCTCGGAGACGAGCAAGGCGAACTGCTCGGCGTCGATGATCCGCAGACCCAGTGCTTCGGCCTTCGCGAGCTTCGACCCGGCACCCGGGCCGGCGGCGACGAAGTCGGTCTTCTTCGAGACGCTCGACGCTGCCTTCCCGCCCGCCTGCACGATCGCTTCCAGCGCACCCTCCCGGGTGAAGCCCTCAAGCGAACCGGTGGCGACGACGGTGACACCGGACAGCACACCACCGGCCGCGACCGCCGCGCCAGGCCCAGGGTGTCCGGGTGTCGCCCACTGCACGCCCGCCGCAGTCCACTCCTCGACGATCTCGCGATGCCAGTCGACCTCGAACCAGGCGATGAGCGCGTCGGCGATGATCCCGCCCACGCCGTCGACCTCCGCGAGCTCGTCGCGGGTGGCCGCACGGATGGCGTCGAGCGAACCGAAGTACTCCGCGAGCGACCGGGCGGCGACCGGGCCGACGTGGCGGATGTTCAGTGCCACGAGCAACCGTGCGAGCGGGCGGGTCTTCGCGCCGTCGAGGTTGGCGAGGAGTTCGATCGCGTTCTTGGACGGCACCGAGGACTCGTCGCCATCGAACTCGGCCGCGGCCGGATCGTGCACGCCGTCCTTCTTGGCGCGTCGGCGGCGGAAGGGCGTGACGCGCTTCTCGGATCCGTCCTCATTGAGCTTGGGCAGACCGGTCTCGTTGTCGCGGACGATCACCGTGACCGGGAAGATGTCGGCCATCGTGAGCGAGAACAGTCCGGCCTCGGTCGTCAGCGGTGGTTCCGCGGGCTCCACCGGCTGGGTGAGCGCCGCTGCCGCCACCTCACCGAGCGCCTCGACGTCGAGCGCGCCACGGGAGCCGATGTGCTCGACGCGTCCGCGCACCTGCGCCGGGCAGCTCCGCGCGTTCGGGCAGCGCAGGTCGATGTCGCCCTCCTTCGCGGGGGCGAGGGTGGTACCGCACTCGGGGCAGTGCTCGGGCATGACGAACTCGCGCTCCGAACCGTCGCGGAGCTCGACGACCGGGCCGAGGACCTCGGGGATGACGTCGCCTGCCTTCCGGAGAACGACGGTGTCGCCGATGAGCACCCCCTTCGCCTTCACGACGTCCTGGTTGTGCAGGGTCGCCTGACGCACCTCGCTGCCGGCGACGAGCACCTTCTCCATGACGGCGAACGGGGTGGCGCGACCGGTGCGCCCGACGCTCACGACGATGTCGAGGAGCTTCGTGGTCACCTGCTCGGGCGGGTACTTGTAGGCGATGGCCCATCGCGGAGCACGACTCGTCGCGCCGAGCTCGCCGTGGAGCGCGAGATCGTCGACCTTCACGACGACGCCGTCGATCTCGTGCTCGACGCTGTCGCGGTGGGCGCCGAAGTACTCGATGAACTCCGCCGCACCGGTCGCCTCGTCGTGGACCCGGTAGTGCGACGAGGTCGGGAGCCCCCAGCTGTGCAGGAGCTCGTAGACCTGCGACTGTCGGGCGACGGGCGGCTGTTCCCACGCGCCGATGCCGTGGACGAGCATCTGCAGTCGGCCGAGCCGGTCGTGCATGAGTGCGAGCTGGGCCGGGTTCTTGCTCTCCGCCTTCTGGCGCAGGGAACCGCTCGCCGCGTTGCGCGGGTTGGCGAAGACCCGTTCACCGGCCGCCGCCTGATTGGCGTTCAGTTCGCGGAAGGCCTCGACCGGGAAGAAGATCTCGCCCCGGACCTCGACGACCTCCGGGAACTCGACCCCGGGGTCGGACGACGTCAGTCGCTCGGGGATGGAACGGATGTACCGCACGTTCTCCGTGACGTCCTCACCGACGACGCCGTCGCCGCGCGTGGCCGCGCTCACGAGGCGACCGCGCTCGTACCGGAGGTTGATGGCGAGGCCGTCGATCTTCAGTTCGCAGAGGTACTGGACGGACCCTCCGGCGTCGCGCTCGACCTTGGCGGCCCAGGCGAGGAACTCCTCGATCGAGAAGACGTTGTCGAGGCTGAGCATGCGCTCGAGGTGGGTGACGGGGGCGAACAGCGTGGTCTCGGCACGCCCGCCGACGGTCTGGGTGGGGCTGTCCTGGCTCTGCAGCTCGGGGAAGAGACGCTCGAGCTCCTCGAGCCGACGGAGCATCGCGTCGTACTCCTCGTCGGAGGCGAGCGACTCGTCGCGCTCGTAGTACGCGTCGCGGAGCTCGAGGATGCGCGAGGTGAGTTCCTCGGCCTCGGTCGATGCCTGCTGGAGGGTCTGTCCGGTGCTGTTCGCCACGGCGTCCAGTCTACGAGCGGCGTCCGACACCGGCGGGCGCTTGACACCCGGCACGTCCTCCCAGATGTGCGCAACCGGGTCGGGGCGGGTCTCATCGAGGAGTAGGGTGTCGCAGTGCCGCAGGAACCATGCGCGCGGAATCGGAGGAACCATGTCCCAGTCCAGCAGTCCGGGAACGGGGGCGGCTCCTACCAGCAAGCAGCTGACCGCGCGCGTCATCGGCATCTCCGTCTCGGCCGCGGTCGGTGGCTTCCTCTTCGGATTCGACTCCTCCGTGGTGAACGGCGCGGTCGACGCGATGCAGGACCACTTCGCGCTCAGTGAGGCGCTCATCGGCTTCGCGGTCGCGTCAGCGCTGCTCGGTTGCGCGCTCGGCGCCTACCTCGCGGGCCGGATCGCCGACAGCCGCGGCCGCATCTTCACGATGCTGCTCGGTGCAGGCCTGTTCTTCATCTCCTCCTTCGGAGCCGGCTTCGCCTTCTCCCCCTGGGACCTCGTGATCTGGCGCATCGTCGGCGGGCTCGGTATCGGCATCGCCTCGGTCGTGGCTCCGGCGTACATCGCCGAGATCGCCCCGAGCGCCATCCGCGGCCGTCTCGCCTCGCTGCAGCAGCTCGCCATCACGCTCGGCATCTTCGCCGCGCTCCTGTCCGACTCCGTCCTGGCGGGCGCCGCCGGCGGCGCCTCGAACCCGCTGTGGTTCGGCGTCGAGGCCTGGCGCTGGATGTTCATCGCCTGCGCGCTCCCGGCCGTGGTCTACGGCGTGCTCGCGATGCGGCTCCCCGAGTCGCCCCGGTTCCTCGTCCGCAAGGGCAAGTCGGACGAGGCCCGTCGGATCTTCGCGACCGTCTGGCCGCAGGAGGAGGTGGATCGCGCCGTCAAGCTCGCCGAGCAGGCGGTGAAGGACGATGAGCAGCAGAAGAAGGCGACCCTCTGGGGCGGACGCTTCGGGCTCCTGCCGATCGTCTGGATCGGCATCATCCTGTCGATCTTCCAGCAGTTCGTCGGCATCAACGTGATCTTCTACTACTCGACGACGCTGTGGAAGGCCGTCGGGTTCCAGGAGTCCGACTCGCTCCTCATCTCGGTCATCACCTCGGTGACGAACGTCGCGGTCACCGTCGTCGCCATCCTGCTCGTGGACCGCATCGGTCGACGGCCGATCCTCCTCGCGGGTTCCATCGGTATGACGGTCTCGCTCGGCGCGATGGCGATCGCGTTCACGCAGTCGGTCACCGACAGCGCCGGCGAGGTCTCGCTGCCCCAGCCCTGGGGCACGATCGCCCTCGTGGCCGCCAACGTGTTCGTCGTCGCGTTCGGCGCGTCGTGGGGACCGCTCGTCTGGGTGCTCCTCGGCGAGATCTTCCCGAACCGCCTGCGCGCGAAGGCGCTCGGTGTCGCGGCGATGGCGCAGTGGATCGCGAACTTCCTCATCACGGTCAGCTTCCCGGCCCTCGCCGCGTTCTCCCTGCCGGTGACCTACGGCATGTACGCGCTGTTCGCGCTCCTCTCGTTCGTCTTCGTCCTCGCGAAGATCCCCGAGACGAACGGCCTGACGCTCGAAGAGGCGGAGACCCTCTTCGTCAAGAAGCCCAAGAAGTCCAAGGCGGGCGCACAGACCCGATCCTGACGACCGACGCGGAACGCCCGACGAGCCTGGCTCGTCGGGCGTTCCGTCGTTCCTGGGGTCCTCAGGCGGAGGCGGCGGCTCCGACGGGCACCGCACTGACGGTGCGGTCGATCGTGAACTGGCCGAGGACGCGCGTCCCGCTGTACAGCACGGCGGTCTGTCCGGGAGCGACGCCGTCGAGTGGCGTCTCCGGGTGGACGACGAGCTCGCCGTCGACGAGCGTCAGCGCGGCGGGGACCGGGTCGGCGTGCGCACGGATCTGGACGTCGCACGGGATCGGTGCGACACCGACCTCCGGCGTCCTCCCCGCCCAGGTGAAGCGCGAACCGGCGATCTCGCCGATGGCGAGCGCCTCCTTCGGCCCGACGACGACCGTGTTGTCCTTCGGACGCACCTCGAGGACGAAGCGCGGACGTCCATCCGGCGCCGGCACGCCGAGGTGCAGGCCCTTGCGCTGGCCGACGGTGAAGGCGTGGGCACCCTCGTGCGAACCGACGACGGCTCCGTCTCGGTCGAGGACCTGACCGGTCTCGGTGCCGACCCGCTCCCCCAGCCAGCCCTTCGTATCGCCGTCGGGGATGAAGCAGATGTCGTGGCTGTCGGGCTTGTTCGCCACCGTGAAGCCGCGCTCCGCGGCCTCGGCTCGGACCTCGGCCTTCGACGGTGTCGCGCCGAGCGGGAACATCGAGTGCGCGAGCTGTTCGGCGGTGAGCACGCCCAGGACGTACGACTGGTCCTTGGCCCAGGCACTCGCGCGGTGCAGCTCACGATCACCCTCGGGGCTCGTGACGATCGTGGCGTAGTGACCGGTCACGACCGCGTCGAACCCGAGGTCGAGCGCCTTCTCGAGCAACGCCGCGAACTTGATCTTCTCGTTGCAACGCATGCACGGGTTCGGGGTCCGGCCGGCGCGGTACTCGGCGATGAAGTCGTCCACCACGTCGAGCTTGAAGCGCTCCGAGAAGTCCCACACGTAGTACGGGATGCCGATCAGGTTCGCCGCACGCTGGGCGTCCATCGAGTCCTCGATGGTGCAGCACCCGCGACTGCCGGTCCGAAGCGTGCCCGGCATCCGGCTGAGCGCCAGGTGGACGCCGACCACCTCATGGCCTGCGTCGACGGCGCGTGCCGCTGCCACGGCGGAGTCGACTCCGCCACTCATCGCTGCCAGAACTTTCACCGGGCAAGTCTACGCGCCAGCCGCTGGACGGCCACCCGCAAGCGGTGACGAGACGGCTGCTCAGGGACGAGCGCCCAGCGCCGTGTCGCGGTCGGCGGAACCGGCCCGACTCGCCTGTGCGTACGCGCGCGGCAGGGCCTGGAGGAAGTCGTCCACGTCCGTCTCGGTCGTCGTCCGACCCAGCGTGATCCGGAGGACCGATCGGGCCTCCGTCTCCGGGCGTCCCATCGCGAGCAGGACATGCGACGGTTCCGGGACGCCGGCCTGGCAGGCGGAACCCGTCGAGACCGCCACCCCTGCGAGGTCGAGGAGGAAGAGCATCGAGTCTCCCTGTGCGCCGGGGAACACGAAGTTCGCGTTCGACGCGAGTCGCTCGCTGGGATCGCCCGTCAGCTCGGCCTCCGGAACGGTCGCCCGCACGCCGGCCACGAGTCGGTCGCGCAAGGTGCCGAGACGCTCCTGCTCCGCGGTCCGCTCGAGCGCCATGAGCTCCGCGGCGACGGCGAATCCGACGGCTGCCGCGACGTCCTGCGTGCCGGAGCGGAGTCCGCGCTGCTGTCCGCCACCGTGCTGCAACGGCTCCACCACGGCTGCGCGGCTCACGACCAGCGCTCCGATCCCCACGGGACCACCGATCTTGTGCGCGGAGACGCTGAGCGCGACGAGACCATTGGCACCGACCGATCCGGATGCGGCGCGAAGGTCGGCGAGGTCGATGGGGAGGTGTCCGTAGGCCGAGACCGCGTCCAGGTGGAACGGCACCGCGGCCGCTGCGGCGAGCGCCGCCAGCCGGACGACGGGCTGGATGGTGCCGACCTCGTTGTTCGCCCAGAGCGCCGTCGCCACGGCGATGTCGGGGCCGTGGTCGGCGAAGCGCTCGGCCGCCGTGTCGAGTGAGACCCGGCCCAGGTCGTCGAGCGGGATCCAGAGCGGGGATGCGCCCTCGTGGCGCTCGAGCCATTCGACGGTGTCGAGCGTGGCGTGGTGCTCCCCCGCGGGTGCGAGCACGGCGGCACGGCGTCGATCCTGCTGGCGGTGCCAGTAGAGCCCCTTGAGAGCGAGGTTGATGGATTCGGTGCCGCCGGAGGTGAAGACGAGCTCGATGGGGTCGCACCCGAGGGTCGCCGCGACCCGCTCACGTGCCTCTTCGAGGAGGCGGCGGGCCTGTTGCCCGGGGCCGTGGATGGAGGCCGGGTTGCCGACGGTCGCCATGGCGGACGCGTAGGCCTCGATCACCTCGGATCGCACCGGGGTCGTCGCGGCGTGGTCCAGGTACACCACCATGCCGATCCTCCCCTCGCCGCGGTGTCCGCGGATCTTCGCGCACTCCCGCACTCACTACTGTAGAACCCATGAACGCTGGTGACCCCTTCCACGATCTCGGCGTCCGCCTCGGCCCGTCCGGTGGTGAGCTCCGTGTGTGGTCCGAGCACGCGGATGCCCTCGAACTCGTGATCTTCGACGACAAGGATCTGAACTGGATCACCCACTCGGTCGAGATGACCCGCGACGACGACGGGGTCTGGAGTGGGAGTTCCGAGGAGCTGGTGCTCGGCCGACGCTATGCGGTCCGCGCCTCCGGGCCGTCCTCGCCGAACAACGCCTTCGACCCGAGCCTGCTGCTCCTCGACCCCTACGCCCGAGGGCTCGCCCGGGTGTCGGCCGAGCAGTGGCGTTCTGTCGTCGTCGACGACGCGTTCGACTGGGGCGGCGTCCAGAAACCCCGTGTCCCGCTCGACCGGACCGTCGTGTACGAGGCGCACGTCAAGGGGCTGAGCAAGCTGCACCCGGATGTCCCGGAGGAGCTGCGAGGCACGTACGCGGGCCTCGCCCACCCCGCGATGATCGCGCATCTGCACGATCTCGGCGTGACGAGCGTCGAACTGCTGCCGGTGCACGCGTTCACGTCTGAGCAGCGTCTCATCAAGCAGGGCCTCGTCAACTACTGGGGCTACAACACCCTGAACTTCTTCAGTCCACACGCCTCCTACGCGACGAAGACGGCTCAGGCGGGTGGCGCGGACGAGGTCCTCCGCGAGTTCAAGGGAATGGTGAAGCTGCTGCACGAGGCCGGCCTCGAGGTCATCCTCGACGTCGTCTACAACCACACCGCCGAAGAGGGGCCCGGCGGCCCCCGCACGAGCTTCCGCGGCATCGACAACGCGACCTACTACCGTCAGGACGCCACCGGCGCCTACATCGACGTGACGGGCTGCGGCAACACCGTGGACTTCGGCCACCCGGTCCCCCAGCAGCTCGTGCTCGACTCGTTGCGGTACTGGGCGGACGAGGTGCAGATCGACGGCTTCCGGTTCGACCTCGCTGCGACGCTCGGTCGGAACGAGGCGGTCGAGTTCACGCCCGACCACCCCCTGCTCGAGGCGATCGTCCACGACCCGTCGCTCGTCGACGCGAAGATGATCGCCGAGCCCTGGGATGTCGGGATGGGCGGCTGGCAGACGGGGAACTTCCCCGCCGGTTGGCACGAGTGGAACGACCGGTACCGGGATCGCGTCCGCAACTTCTGGCTCTCCGACATCGACTACGCGAGACGGGCGGACGCCCCGGTCGGGATCGGAGGGTTCGCGACCCGTCTGGCCGGATCGAGCAACACCTTCTCCGCTGAGCGCGGTCCGCTGGCTTCCGTCAACTTCATCACGGCCCACGACGGGTTCACCCTGGCCGACCTCGTCTCGTACGACGTCAAGCACAACGTCGGGAACGGCGAGTCCAACCGCGACGGGACGGACAACAACCGTTCCTTCAACCACGGTGCCGAGGGCCCGACGGACGACCCCGCGATCCTCGCCGCTCGTCGCAAGGCGATGCGGAACCTGCTCGGCACGCTCCTGCTGTCGGCGGGTGTCCCGATGCTCACCGCTGGCGACGAGTTCGGGCGGAGTCAGCGCGGCAACAACAACGCCTACTGTCACGACTCCGAGCTGACCTGGGTCGGATGGACGAGGGAGCCCTGGCAGGACCAGTTGCTCGCGCACAGCCGCCGGCTCCTCGAACTCCGGCGCGAACACCCCGCCCTCCGACCGGAGCACTTCGCCGCCGCCGGGACGACGGTGCCCGGCGCGAGCGTCATGGACTGGTTCGACGCCTCGGGCGCGACCATGAGCACCGAGGACTGGACGAGTCCCCGGAACCGGACACTGCAGTTCTTCTCGACGAGCACGCCGGAGTCCGAGGAGCTCGACCGCGTGCTGCTCATCGTGCACGGCGTCGAGCAGCCGGTCGAGGTCACCCTCCCCGAGCACGAGGGCGTGACCGCGTTCGTGCGCATCTGGAACTCCGCGGACGACGCACCGACGTCCGAGGAGGAGCAGTTCGTCCCCGGCCAGGCGGTCCCGGTCTCGGCCACGTCGATGCAGCTCTTCCGAGCCGTCTGACGATGGCGAAACGCAGGGCCGAGGGTGGCGGCACCCCGGCGACGGTGACGTTGACCTCGCTGGGCATCCCGTTCACCCCGCGCTCCTACCGACACGACCCGTCGGTGACGGCTTTCGGTCTCGAAGCCGCCGCTGCGCTCGGGGTCGACCCTCCCAGGGTGTTCAAGACCCTGCTGGCGGAGGTGGACGGGTCGCTCGTGGTCGCGATCGTCCCGGTCGCCGACCAACTCGACCTCAAGGCGCTCGCGACGGCCCTCGGCGGGAAGCGGGCGACGATGGCGGACCCTGCCGTCGCCGAGCGGAAGACGGGCTACGTGGTCGGCGGCATCAGCCCGATCGGGCAGCGCACCGCGCTCCCGACGGTACTCGACGAGAGCGCCTTCGAGCACGAGACGGTGTTGGTCTCAGGTGGTCGGCGCGGGTTCGACCTCGAACTCGCCCCGTCCGACCTCGGAACGGCCGTCGCCGCCGTCGTCGCGCGGATCGCCAGATAGTCGGATCCCTCGACGCACCGGCCCGAGGGTCGCACCGGCGCGTCGGAGGAGATCGCCCTACTGGTCCGCCACGGCGACGAGCCCGAGTTCCGCGGGGGTGAGGAGCAGCTCGTGTCTCGGCACGATGCGCACCGTGTACCCGAACCCGCCGGCCCGATCGAGGGGAAACGTCCCGGCGTACTCGAGTGTGTGCTCCGGCCGACTCGTCGACGGGGACTGCTGCTGCTCGAGCGGCTGCGTCCGGATGTCGAGCAGTTCACCTCCGGCACCGGGTACCCCGCAGACCACCTCGACGGTCACGTCCTCGGGTGACAGCGATCCCAGCTGGACGTAGGCGCGCAGCCGCAGCACGTCACCGACCTGCGGGACCGCGTCGACACCGCCGCTCTCGACATGGGCGACCGCCAGCTGCGGCCAGGCCTCGCGCACCCGCTGCTTGTAGGCCGCCAGCTCGCGCGCCCGCTGCTGATCGGACGCGTTCAGCTCGCGCTCCATCGCCGCCGCCGGGAGGTACATGCGCTCCGTGTACTCGCGGACCATGCGGTCGGCGCTGAGCGGTTCGGACAGCGTCGAGATCGTGTGTCGCACCATCTGCATCCAGCGCTGCGGCAGCCCGTCGTCCTCGCGCTCGTAGAACCGCGGTACCAGCTGGTGCTCGAGGATCTCGTACAGCGCCGTGGCCTCGAGGGCGTCGCGTTCCTCGTCGTCCGCCGCCCCGTCCGCCGACGGGATGACCCAACCGTTCTCGCCGTCCGCGTACTCGTTCCACCATCCGTCGAGGATCGACAGGTTCAGTGCTCCGTTGAGTGCGGCCTTCATGCCGGACGTCCCGCAGGCCTCGAGCGGACGCAACGGGTTGTTCAACCACACGTCACAGCCGGGGTAGAGCGTCTTGGCCATCCCGATGCCGTAGTCCGGCAGGAAGACGATGCGCGATCGGAGGTCGGGATCCTGGGCGAACTGCACGAGGCGCTGGATGAGCCGCTTGCCGTCGTCGTCCGCCGGGTGTGCCTTCCCCGCGACGACGATCTGGACGGGCCGTTCGGGGTGGAGCAGGATCGCGCGCAGTCGGTCGGGATCGCGCAGCATGAGGGTGAGCCGCTTGTAGCTCGGCACCCGCCGGGCGAACCCGATCGTCAACACATCGGGGTCGAGCAGTTCGTCGATCCAGGACGGGAGCACCGCTTGCGGGTTCTGGGTCCGATAACCATCGGCGATCCGGCGCCGTACGTCGGCGACGAGGCGCTCCCGCATCCCGTGCTTCCGCGACCAGAGCTCTGCGTCCGAGAGCGACGGATCGGACCAGTCCGCTCGACTCGTATCGGTCGTCCCCCACCGGTCCACGGCGAGGTCGACGAGCGACGGATCGGTCCAGCTCGGGGCGTGGACACCGTTCGTGATCGACGTGATCGGCACGTCCGAGACGTCGAAGCCGGGCCAGAGGCCTCGGAACATCGCGCGGCTCACCTCGCCGTGCAACCGACTGACGCCGTTCGCGCGCTGCGCCAGACGCAGGCCCATGATCGCCAGGTTGAACACGTCGGCCGAGCCGCCGTTCGCCGTCTCGTCGCCGAGTGCGAGGACGTCAGGTGCGGCGACGCCCGGGAGCAGGTCACCGCTGAAGTAGCGCGTGATCACCTCGCGGTCGAACCGGTCGATCCCGGCCGGAACGGGGGTGTGCGTCGTGAAGACGGTCCCGCCCCGCACGAGCTGCAGCGCCTCGTCGAAGGAGAGTCCGTTGCCGACGAGGTCGCTGATCCGCTCGAGCCCCAGGAAACCGGCGTGGCCTTCGTTGGAGTGGTAGACCTGCGGCAACGCGTGGTCGGTGAGCTCGCTCCACTGCTTGATCGCTCGGACGCCGCCGATGCCGAGGAGGAGTTCCTGCAGCAGTCGATGCTCGCCGCCACCGCCGTACAACCGGTCCGTCACCCCGCGCAGGTCGGCGACGTTCTCGGGGATGTCCGTGTCGAGCAGCAGCAGTGGCACCCGACCGACCTCGGCGATCCAGACCCGTGCCGACAGGCTCCGGTCGTCGGGGAGCGCCAGAGTGACGGTGACCGGTGTCCCGTCCGGTTCCCGGAGCACCGTGACCGGGAGTCCGTCGGGGTCCTGCACGGGATAGGACTCCTGCTGCCAGCCGTCGTTCGTGATCGACTGCGCGAAGTATCCGGAGCGGTAGAGGAGACCCACGCCGACGAGCGGCACCCCCAGGTCGGACGCGCTCTTCAGGTGGTCGCCGGCGAGGATGCCGAGGCCGCCCGAATACTGCGGCAGGGCCGCGGCGATACCGAATTCGGGCGAGAAGTAGGCGATCGTCTGCGGTTTCGGGTCCGGGAGGCCCTGGTACCACCGCGGCTCCTCCAGGTATCGGCGGAGGTCGGCGTGCAAGGCGTCGGCCCGGCCGACGAAGTCCGCGTCGGAGGCGAGTTCCGCCAATCGCTCCGGCGTCACGAGTCCGAGGCCGCTGATCGGATCGTGGTCGGACTCGCGCCAGACGTCCGGCGCGATCTCGTCGAACAGGCGCTGCGTCGGCTCGTGCCACGACCACCGCAGATTCGCAGCGAGGGCGGTGAGCGAGGTCAGGGACTCGGGGATGAGCGCGCGGACGGTAAACCTGCGGATAGCCTTCACGCGCTCACTCTATGGCAACCGCGGAACGCACCCGAACGCTCATCGGGCGGCCACCCGGGACAGGGCCGCGCCCGAGGCCTTAGCATGACGCGCGACAGCCCGCGCGCCCCTTCATCGGTGGTCGTTTCGCGGTACGGTCGGACCAGTGGCACCGAAGGAGATGGAACGCACTATGCCGAAGTCAGTACCGCAGTCCTCCACCGTCGACGACGCCGTACCGGTGTCGCTCACGCTGTCCCCGAGCATCGGGCGCATCCCGATCCTGGATCCGACCCCCTCGGTCGAAGGTGGCCGCTGGCCGGCCAAGGCGTTCGCGAGCGAGGTGGTGCCGTTCGGCGCGACCGCGTTCCGCGAAGGACACGACCTCATCGGGGTCGAGCTCCTGCTCACCGATCCGCGCGGGAAGACGGTCGCGCATCGGATGGCTCCGGGCGCCCCGGGCACGGACCGCTTCGAGGTCGAGGTCCAACTCGCGACCGAGGGCACCTGGCGGTACCAGGTCCGCGCCTTCGCCGACGAGTTCTCGACCTGGGAGCACAACGCCCGGGTCAAGATCGAGGCCGGCGTCGACGTCGAGCTCATGCACCTCATCGGCGCGGAACTCCTCGAGCGCGCCGCGACGGACAAGCTCCGCCCGGCGAAGGACCGCCGCTTCCTCACCGCCGCCGCCAAGCTCCTCCGCGACACCGACGCCGAGCCGGCAGCGCGGTTCGCGGTGCTCGACGACCCCGAACTCCTGGCCATCGCCGACCGCCGGCCGTTCGCCGGTCTCGCGAGCACGAGCGACGAGCGCGTGGTCCGCGTCGAGCGGACCCGGGCCGGCGTCGGTTCCTGGTATGAGTTCTTCCCGCGGTCGGAGGGTGCCGAGCGGAACCCGGACGGCTCCTGGACGTCGGGCACCTTCCGCAGCGCAGCCGGTCGGTTGCCGGCCGTCGCCGCGATGGGGTTCGACGTCCTCTACCTGCCGCCCATCCACCCCATCGGCGTGACGTTCCGCAAGGGGCCGAACAACACCCTCACGCCCGGCGAGCACGACCCGGGTTCCCCCTGGGCGATCGGTGGTTCCGCGGGCGGTCATGACGCGATCCATCCCGACCTCGGCACGGAGAAGGACTTCGTCGCCTTCGTCCGCCAGGCGAAGAAGGTCGGCCTGGAGGTCGCCCTCGATCTCGCGCTGCAAGCGTCGCCGGACCACCCCTGGGTGACCGAGCACCCCGAGTGGTTCACGACCCTCCCCGACGGCACGATCGCGTACGCCGAGAACCCGCCGAAGAAGTACCAGGACATCTACCCGGTCAACTTCGACAACGACCCCGAGGGCATCCGGGCCGAGGTGCTGCGCATCGTCCGGCACTGGATCTCGCTCGGTGTCCGCATCTTCCGCGTCGACAACCCCCACACCAAGCCGCTCGACTTCTGGGAGTGGTTGCTCGCGACGGTCAACCGGACGGACCCCGACGTCGTGTTCCTCGCGGAGGCCTTCACCCGTCCGGCCCTGCTGCAGGGTCTGGCGAAGGTCGGGTTCCAGCAGAGCTACACCTACTTCACGTGGCGCAACACGAAGGAGGAGCTCGAGGAGTTCCTCGGCGCGGCAGCGACCGAGACCGCGGACTTCCTCCGGCCCAACCTGTTCGTCAACACGCCGGACATCCTCACCGAGTACCTCCAGTTCGGTGGCCGGGCGGCGTACAAGGTGCGTGCGGCGATCGCTGCGACCGCCGCGCCGACGTGGGGGGTCTACGCCGGGTTCGAGCTCATCGAGAACGTCGCCCGTCCCGGTGCCGAGGAGAACATCGACAGCGAGAAGTTCGAGTATCGTCCGCGGGACTGGGCAGCTGCGGAAGCCGCCGGCACCTCGCTGTCGCCGTACCTCACCCTGCTCAACCAGATCCGGCGTGCGCATCCCGCCCTCCGGCAGTTGCGCAACATCAGCTTCCACTGGAGCGACGACGACCAGATCCTCGTCTTCAGCAAGCATCTCGACCAGCGGTTCACCGGCACCGGCGATCACGACACCCTGCTCGTCGTCGCCAACCTCGATCCGCACTCGGTCCGACAGACCATGGTGCACCTCGACCAGACCGTGTTCGGTGGTGTCCCGGGCGGCAGCTTCGACGTCACGGACCTCGTCACGGGGGCCGAGTGGATCTGGTCCGACAGCAACTTCGTGCGCCTCGACGCCTTCACCGAGCCCGTGCACATCCTGAGCGTGAGGATTCGACCATGACGACCAGCCCTGTGACCCCAGACGGAGCCGCTGCACCGAAGCGCTCCGGCCGTCGAGCCGCACCGATGCCGGTCGACGCCACACCCGCGCCCCGGGAGCTCCCGCTCCCCTCCGTCGAGGATTGGATCCTCGACGCCGTCGCGGAGGGCCGCTACCACGATCCGCATGAGATCCTCGGCCAGCACCTGGTCGACCTCGGCGGGGTGAGCGACCCCCTCGTGGTCGTCCGCGCCAGACGCCCGCTGGCCGATCAGGTGACGGCGGTGCTCGCCAACGGTGCGCGCGTCGAGCTCGCGCACGTCCGCGCCGGCATCTGGCAGGGCTTCCACGTCGACGGCATCATCGACTACACGCTCGACGCCCGCTACAGCGACGGGTCGATCTGGAACGCCGACGACCCGTACCGGTTCGCGCCGTCGATCGGTGAACTCGACCTGCACCTCATCGGCGAGGGTCGACACGAACGGCTCTGGGACGCCCTGGGCGCACACGTCACCGAGCTGCGTGGGGTCACCGAGTCGGTCGCCGGCACCGCGTTCGCCGTCTGGGCACCCCACGCGCGCGCGGTCCGGGTCATCGGCGACATCAACTCCTGGGACGGCACGGCGCACGCCATGCGCAACATGGGTGCGACGGGTGTCTGGGAGCTGTTCATCCCCACCATCGGCGCCGGCGAGCTGTACCGCTTCGAGATCCTGACCCAGCACGGCGACTGGGTCCGTCGATCCGACCCGATGGCCCGGTTCACCGAGCGTTCCCCCGCCACCGCATCCGTGACCGGTGTCAGCGACTACCGCTGGACGGACGAGGCGTGGCTCGATCGGCGGGCCGCGAGCGATCCGCACAACGGACCCATGAGCGTCTACGAGCTGCACGTCGGCTCCTGGCGTCCCGGGCTCGGCTACCGGGACCTCGCGGACCAGCTCATCGAGTACATCGCGGAGCTCGGCTACACGCACGTCGAGTTCATGCCACTCGCCGAGCACCCCTTCGGCGGCTCATGGGGCTACCAGGTCACCGGCTACTACGCGCCGACCAGCCGCTTCGGTTCGAGCGACGACCTCAAGTACCTGATCGACCGTCTCCACGGCGCGGGGATCGGCGTCCTCATGGACTGGGTGCCCGGCCACTTCCCCAAGGACGAGTGGGCCCTCGCGAACTTCGACGGCCAGCCCCTCTACGAGCACCCCGACCCGCGACGCGGCGAGCAGCCGGACTGGGGCACCCTCGTCTTCGACTTCGGGCAGCCCCAGGTCAAGAACTTCCTGGTGGCCAACGCCCTCTACTGGCTCGAGGAGTTCCACGTCGACGGCCTGCGCGTCGACGCCGTCGCCTCGATGCTGTACCTCGACTACTCGCGGAAGGACGGCGAGTGGCTGCCGAACGTCCATGGCGGGCGCGAGAACCTCGAAGCGATCAGTCTCCTCCAGGAGGCGAACGCGACGGCCTATCGACGGAACCCCGGCATCGTGATGATCGCCGAGGAGTCGACGAGTTGGCCCGGCGTCACCGCGCCGACGAGCGAGGGCGGACTCGGGTTCGGCCTGAAGTGGAACATGGGCTGGATGCACGATTCGCTCCAGTACATCGAGCACGACCCGCTCTACCGGTCGCACCACCACGGCGAGATCACCTTCTCGATGGTCTACGCCTTCAGCGAGAGCTTCCTCCTGCCGATCAGCCACGACGAGGTCGTCCACGGCAAGGGGTCCCTTCTCGCGAAGATGCCCGGTGACCACTGGCAGCAACTCGCGAACATGCGGGCCTACCTCGCCTTCATGTGGGCCCACCCCGGCAAGCAGTTGCTCTTCATGGGCCAGGAGTTCGGTCAGCCCTCCGAATGGTCGGAGGAACGCGGTCTGGACTGGTGGATCCTGGACCAGCCGAGCCACCGGGCACTGCTCGGCCTCGTGTCCCGACTCAACGCCGTGTACACGGAGCACCCGGCTCTCTGGGCCCTCGACCACGACGCCGCCGGCTTCGAATGGCTCGACGCCGGGGACGCGCAGAACAGCGTGCTCTCCTTCCTGCGCTGGGACGACGACGGCAACGTGATCGCCGCGCTCGTCAACTTCTCCGGCGCCCCCGTCGGCCCGTACCGGGTCGGTCTGCCTCGCGCGGGTCGGTGGGAGGAACTGCTCAACACCGACGCCGTGGAGTACGGCGGATCCGGCGTGGGCAACTACGGATCGATCGAGGCGTCGGCGTCACCGTGGGCGGGACGCCCGGCTTCCGCCGAGCTCACGCTCCCTCCGCTCGGCATGATCTGGCTCAAGCACGTCGGCTGACCAGGCTTCCGCAGCACCCGGATGCATGACGAAGGCCCGCTTCCTGAGGGAGGCGGGCCTTCGTCGTGCAGCGGTCGATCAGTAGAGGAGGCCGGTCAACCGGGCCCTGGCCTTCATGACGCGCGGATCGGTGACGCCGGCGACCTGGAACAGCTCGAGCAGGCGCGTCCGGACGGTGTCCTTGCCCGACTGGTCGAGGTCGGGGAACAGCGTCAGCAGCCGGTCGAAGGCGTCCTCGAGGTGTCCTCCGGAGAGGTCGAGGTCGGCGACGGTCAGCTGGGCGTCGAGGTCGTCGGGAGCGGCGGCCGCTTGTCCGCGGATCTCATCGAGGGTCTTCCCCGTGAGGCGGTGCAGCAGACGGACCTGGGCGAGGCCGGCCACAGCCATGTCGTCCTTCGGGTTCTGCGCGATGGCCTTCTCATACGCGGCGATGGCCGTCGGGTAGTCGGCGCGCTCGATGGCCTCGTACGCCTCGGCGTGGAGGGGCGGCAGCGGCTCTTCCACGGGCTCGGCGGGGGCTGCAGCGTCGCCATCGGCGACGACGGCCCGACCGGAGACCCCGTTCTGCTCGGCCAGCTGCAGCAACTGCTCGATCACGTCACGGACCTGCGACTCCGGGATCGCGCCGTTGAACATCGGCACCGGGCGTCCGCCCACAACGGCGACGACCATGGGGATCGACTGCGCCTGGAAGGCCTGGGAGAGCTGCGGGTTCGCGTCGACGTCCACCTTGGCGAGCACGAAGCGACCGGCGTATTCCGCGGCGAGGCGCTCGAGCACCGGCGAGAGCTGCTTGCACGGTCCGCACCATTCGGCCCAGAGGTCGATGACGACGGGGACCACGGAGGACAGCTCGACGACCTGTCCGAACCCGTCGTCCGTCGCGTCGAAGACGAGGGACGGGACCTGGACGGTCTGGTCGGTCGTCGCGCCGGGCGCTTCTGCAGGCGCGCCTGCTTGCGTCGGCGCGCCGGCGGGCGGCGTCTGGTGGCGACGCGCGAGGCCGGAGAGGTCGACGGCGCCGCGCAGGTGTGCC